>JAURYY010000293.1 GCA_030653695.1 Paludibacter sp.
AACGGACTAGAATTGTACAAAGGAATAAAATGGTTTATAGAGTATTACAATACGAAAAAGTCTCATCAGGGCATTGAAAGACAAACTCCCCGGAGTAGATATTTAAAACCCTGTGCTTGACTTTTTCAATTTGTAAACAAAAATAATAAACAGTTAAATTAGTTGTAACAACTTAGCTTAACTTCTGGTTTTATTGGTCTTACAAATGGGTAGTACAATATAAGTTGACAGATATTTCTTTTCTTTCTGCTGTCGCAGAATATTTTTTTGTCAACGAATTGAACGAATAGTTTCTTCCTTGTTTTTCGTGCAAATTAGTGTAATAAACTATCTTTGGTTGATGACTGTTGGTTCGTTGATAGAAAAATTATTATTAATTGTATTTTCTGCGTGCCCATTCTAAATCATCGGGTGTATCAATTCCTTTTTCAAACGCATCCACCTTTATCATCCTTATCTTATATCCGTTTTCGAGAAATCTTAGCTGTTCAAGTTTTTCGGAATTTTCGAGGAATGAAGGTTGCAGTTTTTCAAAATTTTCGAGGAAAACTTTTTTGTAACCGTAAATACCGATATGTTTTTTAAAACTTTCGGGTTTCAGGGGTTGATTGTCCATGTTGTAAGGAATGGGGAAGCGCGAAAAATAAATGGCATCTGAGTTTAGGGTTATAACTACCTTAACCAGATTCGGATTATTCACCTCTTCTTCTGTTTTGATTTCGTTGTAAGCACTTGCAATCAACACGTTATCATCGCTTGTGAGCATAAGAATCAGTTGATCAATGGTTTTCGGGTCGATAAAAGGTTCATCGCCTTGTACATTGATAATTACATCCGCATCAATGTACTGTACTGCCTCGGCAATTCGCGAAGTACCACTGATATGATTGGAACTTGTCATAATTACATTGGCAGTAAATTGCTTGCATATTTTTTCCACTTTCACATCGTCAACAGCTATATAAATATCATTACACAGTTCGCATTGGCAACAAGCCTCGAAAGTGCGCTGAATAAGCGGTTTCCCGCCGATGTCCAGCAAGATTTTACCATGCAAACGGGTCGAATTGAACCGTGCGGGAATGATGATGGCTGTTTTCATTTTTTAGACAAGATATTAAAGAATAATCCAAACAAAAGAACGTTGTTATAAATGAATGATCATCCTGTGAGACTTAGGGAGAATTATCAATTATCATCCCGATTCCCGTCCCGATAGCTATCGGGAATCGGGACGGGACAATTATCAATTATCAAAGTCTTCCATCTACCAATGTGCTTTCAAGAATACCTTTTACATCGTATATTACGGTGCCGGTTTTTTTATGCTCGGTCAAGTTAATTTTCAGAAATTCATTGTGCGCCACTGCCAAAATAATTGCTTCGTATCCGTTTCCTTCGGGATATTGCGAAAGGATGCTGATGCCATATTCGCGTTTTACTTCTTCCTGTTTTGCCCAGGGGTCATATACATCTACCTCAATATCGTATTCTTTCAGTTCACGGTAAATATCGATGGCTTTGGTGTTGCGTATATCGGGGCAGTTTTCTTTAAATGTAATACCAAGCATTAATATTTTGGAACTTTTTACAGGGATACATTTTTTAATCATCAACTTAATAACCTCAGCAGCTACGTATTTTCCCATACTGTCGTTCATACGGCGTCCGGCAAGGATGATTTCGGGGTGATAGCCATATTCCTGAGCTTTCTGCGCTAAATAAAAGGGATCGACTCCAATGCAATGTCCGCCCACTAAGCCGGGTTTGAAAGGCATGAAGTTCCATTTTGTTCCTGCTGCTTCGAGTACTGCATGGGTATCAATACCTATCAGGTTGAATATTTTTGCTAATTCGTTTACAAATGCAATGTTGATATCGCGTTGTGAATTTTCGATCACTTTCGCTGCTTCGGCAACTTTAATGGTGGGTGCCAAATGGGTTCCTGCTTCGATGACAGAACTATACACCTCGTCAATTATTTTTCCGATTTCAGGTGTCGAACCCGAAGTTACTTTCTTTATTTTCTCTACGGTATGTTCTTTGTCGCCTGGATTAATACGTTCGGGACTGTACCCTGCAAAGAAATCAATATTGAATTTTAGTCCGGAGGTTTCTTCAACAACCGGAATGCAGTCTTCTTCGGTTGCGCCAGGATAAACAGTGGATTCGTACACCACAATATCGCCTTTTGAAATGACTTTCCCGACTGTTTCACTGGCTTTGATTAACGGAGTGAGGTCGGGGTGGTTATTTTTATCAACGGGTGTGGGAACAGCTATCACGTAAAAATTACAATCGCGTATGTCATCGAGTTTCGACGTGCAGGTAAATCCATGCTGAATAGCAGCTTGCAACAAATCGTCCGAAACTTCGAGTGTAGAGTCATGTCCTTGCATCAATGTGTCAACACGTGCCTCATTTATATCAAACCCGATGGTTTGATATTTGGTAGAGAAAAGTCGGGCAAGGGGCAAACCTACATAACCTAAACCAATAACGGCAATTTTTAATTTTTCCATAAAAAGTAAAATATCTTTTAAAGTGAAGAGTAAATAAACGAATTATTTCATTTGGTGTAAATTAGTGTAATTAGTTCACAGAAAACAATTGACAACGAAGAGAATTCAAAAAATAATATTATCAACTAGTTGAACGAATTAAACGAATTATTTTTTCTTTTTTGTTCAAATTAGTGCAATTCGTTGATAGAAAACTATTGATAACGAAGAGAGTTCAAAAAGTGTTTTGTCAATGAATTGCTCTAATTAAACGAATTTTTTTTCTTTCTTTTTAGAGTAATTAGCGTAATTAGTTGATAGATATTCCTTTTCTTTCTGCTGTCGCAGAAAAGTATTTTGTCAACGAATTGAACGAATTTTTTTCTATCTCTTTTTAGAGTAATTAGCGTAATTAGTTGATAGATATTCCTTTTCTTTCTGCTGTCGCAGAAAAGTGTTTCGTCAACGAATTGAACGAATTTTTTTCTATCTCTTTTTAGAGTAATTAGCGTAATTAGTTGATAGATATTCCATTTCTTTCTGCTGTCGCAGAAAAGTGTTTTTGTCAACGAATTGCTCTAATTAAATGAATTATTTTCTATCTCTTTTTAGTGTAATTAGCGAAATTAGTTGATAGATATTCCTTTTCTTTCTGCTGTCGCAGAAAAGTGTTTTGTCAACGAATTGCTCTAATTGAACGAATTATTTTCTTTCTCTTTTTAGAGTAATTAGCGAAATTAGTTGATAGATATTCCTTTTCTTTCTGCTGTCGCAGAGAAGTATTTTGTCAACGAATTGAACGAATTAAACGAATTTTTTTTCTTTCTTTTTAGAGTAATTAGCGTAATTAGTTGATAGATATTCCATTTCTTTCTGCTGTCGCAGAGAAGTGTTTTTGTCAACGAATTGAACGAATTTTTTTCTATCTCTTTTTAGAGTAATTAGCGTAATTAGTTGATAGATATTTCTTTTCTTTCTGCTGTCGCAGAGAAGTGTTTTCGTCAACGAATTGCTCTAATTAAACGAATTTTCTTTCTTTCTTTTTAGAGTAATTTGTGTAATTTGTTGACAAAAAAAATTATAATACATTTTCACGATACCAATTGACTGCTTCTTTTAGTCCGTCTTTCAGATTATATTCGGGATTGTAACCCAATAATTGTTTTGCTTTTTCGATGGATGCTAATGAGTGTGGGATATCACCTGTTCTGTTTGGTCCATAAATAACATCGACATCTGCAATTTTTTCATCATATTCTGTCAGCAATTCTTTCAGATAAGCCACCAATTGATTAAGTGTATTTCGTTCACCATAAGCAACATTATAAACTGTATTCAGCGCATTAGTATTTGTTACAGAGAGAGCCTGTAAATTAACTTGAATCACATTATCGATATAGGTAAAATCGCGTGAATGCTCTCCGTTTCCATTGATAGTGATGGATTCGTGCGCCATCAATTTTTTTACAAACAAGGGAATTACTGCTGCATATGCGCCATGAGGATCTTGTCGGCGCCCGAAAACATTAAAATAACGCAATCCTATACATTCCAATCCATACGTATTAGAAAATACATCAGCATACAATTCATTTACATATTTTGTAATGGCATAAGGAGAGAGCGGCTTGCCTATTACATTTTCAACTTTTGGAAGAGAGACAGAATCGCCATAGGTGGAGGAGCTGGCAGCATAGATAAACCGTTTTACTCCGGCATCGCGTGCGGCTACAAGCATATTCAGGAATCCGGAAATATTAACTTCGTTGGTAGTAATGGGATCGAAAATGGAGCGTGGAACAGAGCCTAAGGCTGCTTGATGAAGAACGTACTCATTACCTTTGACGGCATTTTCACAATCTGTAAAATTTCGGATATCTCCTTCGATAAATATAAAACTATCGGGATATATTTGGTGCAGGTGCTCGATATTTTCTTTTTTCCCTGTCGAGAAATTATCAAGACAAGTTACTTCATCGCCTCGTTCCAACAAAGATTCACACAAATTGGAACCAATAAAACCTGCTCCTCCGGTAACTAAAATTTTCATTTAAATCACTAACTTATACGAATTATTTTTTTTATTCGAATGCTAAAACGAACCAACCGACAACAACACATTTTTACTCGTTTGGTTATTCTAATTTTTTTTCAAAATACTTAATTGTTTCAATTAACCCTGCTTCAAGCTGTACCAATGGCGTCCAACCGTTTAGCTTGCTTTTTGCAAGGGTAATGTCGGGTTGTCGTTGCAAAGGATCA
The DNA here is from genome assembly GCA_030653695.1 of Paludibacter sp. Classification (GTDB taxonomy): domain Bacteria; phylum Bacteroidota; class Bacteroidia; order Bacteroidales; family Paludibacteraceae; genus Paludibacter. Next base: position 4,764 of record JAURYY010000293.1, read on the forward strand.
TCTTCGGGAAGCGGCATGTAAACAATGCGTGAAGTAGAGCCGGTCAGGTCAATGATTTTATTTGCTAATTCCATCATCGAGAACTCACCCGGATTGCCAATGTTTACCGGACCAATAAATGCATCATCGGTATTCATCATTCTTATCATGCCTTCAATTAAATCATCGACATACTGGAAACTACGGGTTTGTAATCCATCGCCGAAAATTGTAATATCTTCGCTTCTAAGTGCCTGTACAATAAAATTGGAAACTACGCGACCGTCATTCACATTCATGCGGGGACCGTAGGTGTTAAAAATACGGATTATTTTTATCCGCACATTATTTTGGTAATGATAGTTGATAAAAATTGATTCGGCACATCGTTTTCCTTCATCGTAACAGGAGCGAGGTCCAATCGGGTTTACATTTCCCCAGTAGCTTTCGGGTTGTGGATGAATCGATGGGTCGCCATAAACTTCACTGGTCGATGCCTGAAGTATTTTGGCACGAGTGCGTTTTGCTAATCCAAGCATATTGATGGCTCCCATCACCGACGTTTTTATAGTCTTTATCGCGTTGTACTGATAATGTATAGGCGAAGCCGGACAAGCCAAGTTGTAAATTTCGTCGACCTCGATAAAAAAAGGTTGGGTAATATCGTGCCGTACAAGTTCAAAATACGGATTCCCTATCAAATGCTCAATATTTGACTTGTGACCGGTAAAGTAGTTATCTAAACAGATCACTTCGTTACCTTCATTCAACAATCGTTCGCAAAGGTGAGAGCCAATAAAACCTGCTCCACCAGTAATGAGAATTCGTTTCATAAATATTATAAAAGAGTTTGAAGTTTGAAAATTAAGTTCAGGTGTGCAATATTGTTCTTTGGTTCTGGTCTCTTTCTTGTTTTATAATGGTTTTCCGATAGAATACATTTCGAAACCGATATTTGTCAACTCATTGCGGTTCAACACATTTCTTCCATCGAAAACAAAAGCTGGTTTAAACATGTTTTCATATATTTGTTGCCAGTTATATGTTTTAAATTCATCCCACTCGGTGAGCAATGCAATGGCATGTGCATCTTTACAGGCATTGAATGGATTTTGATGTACAGTTACAAGTTTCCTGATTTCTTCGTGCGAAAGTTGTTCATATTGTAATAAACCCTCATTGTGGTGTTTTCGGCGATGTAATTGCAGGTATTCTAAATCGGCATATATTTTATCGGCTGAAACTTTGGGGTCATAAACATGAATTTCTGCTCGATCCTGCATCAATTCATCGGCAATATATATGGCGGCCGATTCGCGGGTATCATTTGTATCTTTCTTGAATGCCCATCCAAGGAAAGCTATTTTTTTCCCCGAAATAGTGTTAAATAACGTTTTAATTATTTTATTTGAAAAGCGGGTTTTCTGATAATCATTCATTATAATAACCTGTTCCCAGTATTCTGCCACTTCCGGAAGATTAAAATGTCGGCAAAGATAAACCAGATTCAATATATCCTTTTGAAAACATGAACCACCAAAACCAACCGAAGCTTTTAGAAATTTAGAGCCGATACGGCTGTCGGCTCCAATTGCACGGGCTATTTCATCTATGTCGGCTCCGGTTTGCTCGCAAAGAGCCGAAATGGAATTGATACTGGAAATACGCTGTGCCAGAAAAGCATTGGCGGTGAGCTTCGACAATTCGCTGCTCCACACATTAGTCTGAATAATCCGTTCGCGCGGAATCCATTTTGCATATATCGAAGTGAGTGTTTCTATAGCATTGAGACCCTCCGGGGTCTGGTCTCCACCAATCAACACACGATCCGGATTATGTAAATCCTGTATGGCAGTTCCTTCGGCCAAAAATTCGGGATTGGAAAGCACCTGAAACTGTAAGCCTTTTTTATTGTTCGCCAGTATGGTTTTTATTGCTTCGGCAGTACGTACGGGTAGTGTGGATTTTTCGACTACAATTTTGCTTCCCTCAGCAACAGCTGCTATCTGCCTTGCACAAAGTTCCACATATTTTAAATCTGCCGCCATATCTTTTCCTACACCGTACGTTTTGGTTGGGGTGTTTACCGAGATGAAAATAATATCGGCAGTGTGAATGGCATTATTAATATCGGTGGAGAAAAAAAGGTTTTTTCCGCGTGTTTTTTTTACTATTTCGTGTAATCCGGTTTCAAATATCGGCAAATTGTCGATGTTTTCATCGTTCCAAGCCGCAATGCGCTGCTCGTTGACATCAACAATAGTAACTTCAATATCGGGGCATTTTTCTGCAATCACTGCCATTGTCGGTCCGCCCACGTAACCGGCTCCTATACAGGTAATTTTCATGTATTCAAAAATTTATATTAACTCTCAGGCAATTTAAAGATGAACGTAGCTATGCAAAGTTATTTCTTCCATGAATTTACACAATACAATTCGTTTAAAAAAACGACACTTGTTTTATGCTTGCCCCTTTTTTGGGTGCTTGTGCCCGTATCCATATCCATATCCGTGTTTTCGATAATTACCGTACCCTTTATACGCCCCTGTATCCACATCGTTCATTACCAAATAAATACGTTTCAATGATTTTTCTTCATTGATTTTGTTCGCAAATTCAATGCTGCGTTTATCGGTATAGTTGGCACGGCAAACATAAATAGTTACATCGGCAACCCTGTCGAGCAGATAAGTGTCAGATACTACGCCTACGGGAGCAGTATCAATGACAATATAATCGTAATTATTTTTCAACTCGCTGATTAAATTATCCATGCGTTCCTTCATAATCAGCTCATTCGGATTTGGCGG
>JAURYY010000100.1 GCA_030653695.1 Paludibacter sp.
TGTTAGTTGGACTTCGTCCGTTATTTACTTCGTGTTAGTTGGACTTCGTCCGTTATTTACTTCGTGTTGGTTGGACTTCGTCCGTTATTTACTTCGTGTTAGTTGGACTTCGTCCGTTATTTACTTCGTGTTAGTTTCGTTATTCATAAGTTTTGTTACTGAACTGATAAAATGGTTTAGCTTTATTCCCAAAGTATTAAAGTCATTCAAAAATTCATTGTAAGTTGCTTCGTCAATTATTTCACGTCGTTTCGCTTTTGTTATCCAAGTTTTACTTTCATACAATGAACCTCGTGAATAATAATAAAAGCTACGTTGATCTTTGTAAGTATTTCGTCCAAAACCTTCGCTTATATTTGCGCTTACAGAGTCAATTGCACGAACTAGTTGTTTACCAATGGTGTCTTTTTTGAAAAAATCCCATTTCTCAACAATAAACCAAATCTTATCAGATAAATCCATCGAAATATTATAAACTTCTAAATCTTCTAATTTCATATTTATAGATTTTAATGATATTTACTTTGTGTTATTTGGCTTCGCTGTTATTTACTTTGTGTTGTTTTAATAACGGACGAAGTCCAAATAACACAAAGTAAATAACGTGCGAAGCACCAATAACTTTTAATAACGGACGAAGTCCAAATAACTTTTAATAACGTGCGCAGCACAAATAACACAAAGTAAATAACCCCGACTAACGTCCCGAAGCAACTTCAACCGCCCGTTTCAATGCAGCCAATTTGTTATTCACTTCCTGCAATTCACTTTCTTCGTCCGATTTGGCTACCACACCCGCACCGGCTTGATAGTAAAGTGTATTGTTTTTGCTGACGAATGAACGAATTGTTATCGCCTGATTCATGCTGCCATCGAAACCGATATATCCCAAACAACCTCCATAAGGTCCACGATCGTGCGGTTCAATGCTGTCAATGAGCTGCATGGCTTTAATTTTGGGTGCTCCCGAGAGCGTTCCTGCCGGAAAAGTGTCGGCGAAAAGTTTAATGATTTTGGTGTCGGGTTTCATTTTTCCACTTACGCTCGAAACTAAGTGAAGAACGTGTGAGTAATACTGTACTTCGCGGAAAACTTCCACTTCTACATGGTCGGTATTGCGACTCAAATCGTTGCGTGCTAAATCGACCAACATGACGTGCTCCGCATTTTCTTTTTTATCGGTGCTGAGTTTTTCGGCTAATTCAGCATCTTTTTCATCGTTGCCTGAACGACGGAAAGTTCCGGCAATAGGTTTGATAAACGCTTTTTGTTTCTTGGCATCTACCACCAAGTGTGCTTCGGGCGACGAGCCAAAAATACGGAAATCACCAAAGTTAAAGTAAAATAAATAAGGTGACGGATTTACCGAACGTAAGGTACGATACAGCATAAAATCATCCCCTTTGTATTGTTGGTAAAAACGGCGCGAAAGCACGATTTGAAATACATTTCCTTTGAAACATTCCTCTTTTCCACGGGTTACCATATTTTTATAATCTTCGTTGGAAATATCGCATTTCTCATCGCCAACTACAGAGAAATTGTATGTTGCAATATTGTTATTCATTAAAATTTCCTCAATATCACTGATTTTTGAAGTTTCTCCTTCAAGCAGGTTTTCGATAATAGTTAGTTCGTTATTAAAATGATTCACCGCAATAATGTATTTAAACAACACATAATGCAATCCGGGCATACTTCCGGGAACAGTTTCGCGGGCTGCAAGTTTTATATCTTCAAAATACTGCACCGATTCGTACGACGAATAACCAAACAAACCATTAATGCCCAACGGATTATTGTTTTTTACCAAATCAATAGATTTCAAAAACACATCGAAACGATCAGCTACGGTAAGTTTACTTGTAACGGGAGTTTCAATTTTCGAACCATCAGGATATTCCTCTTTTATCAGAAAGCGGTTTACCGAAATTCCACCTATCGGACAAAAAGCGATATACGAATAACTATTTTCAACCCCGTGATAATCGGAACTTTCCAACAACACCGAGTTGGTATATAAATCGCGTATTTTGAGATAAATTCCTACCGGCGTCTGCAAATCGGCAAGCATGGTACGAGATTTAACATACAACTTACCCCCAGCCCCTAATGGGGAGTTGAAGTTAGTATCGTTTTGTTTATTTTCTTGTTTATCAATCATATATTTTAATTTAAATAATTATAAGTGGTATTTCCAATTCTATTTTAGTATACCTGGGGGTTATTTAATCTTTCTTTAACCTCTGTTTCAATTATTCTAAGAACATTTTCAATATCATCAAGTACCTGTTCATTTGTAAATCGAATAACTTTTAACCCTAACTCGTCCAACTCATTCTCTCTACTTCTATCATAACAATACTGCTCTGGAATATTATGATATCCACCATCAAGTTCAATAATCAGTTTTGCTTTATGGCAATAAAAATCAGCAATAAAAAACAAAACAGGATGTTGCCGCTTGAATCTGACTCCTTTTATTTTAATTCTCACAAGATGATTCCAAAGAAATATTTCAGCATCAGTTTGATTGCCTCTCAATCTTTTGGCTAATTCAAAATGAATAGGCAAAGCCCCATAAAACATGATACCCCTAACCCCTAATTCACCCCCAACCCCTAGAGGGGAGTTGAAGTTAGTATCATTTTGTATGTTTTCTTGCTTATCAATCATATAATTTTATCAATTATAAGTAATATCTCTTATTCCCCTTTAGTACCTTATCTTTCAAATTCGTGTATTTTTTGGCACAATATTCAAATATCTATCAAAATATCAGTCATTTAACGTGCAATAAAAATCCAAGAAATATCAGTCTTTATTTGTGTAAATTTGCGTAATTTGCGTTCTGCATCTTTGGTTCTGGCTTGTTCAGGTTAGGGGTTATTCTCTCTTCCTCCCCTTTAGGGGTTAGGGGTAAAATATTTCACATACGTATCCATGTCTTTATCGCCCCTTCCCGAAACGGTGAGAACCACAATATCATTCGTTTTGAAAGTATCTTTTTCCTTTTTCAACAGTGCCAAAGCGTGTGCTGATTCTATCGCCGGAATAATTCCTTCCAATCGGGTCAGTTCAAAAGCTGCTTCTAATGCTTCATCATCGTTAATGGCGTGTACTTTGGTTCGTCCCACTTTTGCAAAATAAGCATGTGCCGGTCCAATTCCGGGATAATCCAACCCTGCAGAAATGGAATAAGGCTCAGTAATCTGACCATCTTCGTCCTGCATAAGTAATGTGCGGAAACCGTGAATAATTCCAACTGTTCCAATGCTAATTGTAGCAGCAGTTTCGCCCGTTTCAATGCCTAAACCTCCTGCTTCTGCCGAAATAATCTGAACACGGTCATCATTTATATAGTGATAATACGTTCCCATGGCATTGCTCCCTCCTCCTACGCATGCCATCAGATAATCAGGATAATCGCGTCCGATTTGTTCCAGTAATTGCCATTTAATTTCCTCACTAATAACGGATTGAAAAAAACCAACCATATCGGGGTAAGGATGCGGACCGACTGTGGAGCCGATAATGTAAAACGAATCGGGATTTGAACACCAATAACGAATGGCTTCATTAGTAGCATCTTTCAATGTCATATTTCCACATGTCACCGGTTCAACTGTTGCGCCGAGCATACGCATTTTCTGCACATTCAAAAACTGACGCTCTACATCTGTTTTGCCCATAAACACAATACATTCCAAACCCATCAACGCACAAGCAGTAGCGGTTGCTACACCGTGTTGTCCAGCACCGGTTTCGGCAATAATGCGGGTTTTGCCCATACGTCTTGCCAACAGAATCTGTCCTAATGCATTGTTGATTTTATGAGCTCCCGTGTGGTTCAGATCTTCGCGTTTCAGGTAAATATTAGTGCCATACACCGCCGACAATCTTTTGGCAAAATACAGTGGCGAAGGGCGTCCTACATAGTTTTTTAGCAAATCGTAATATTCAGATTTAAATGACGCATCATCTTTAATAGCGTAAAAAGCTTCTTTAAGTCGCTCCACTGTTCCGTGCAGAATTTCGGGAATGTACGCTCCGCCAAATTCGCCGTAGAAACCAAAATTATCAATACCCCCAACCCCTAATTTACCCCCAACCCCTAAAGGGGAGTTGAAGTTAGTATCGTTTTGTATATTTTCTTGTTTATCCATCATATCAAATAATTAAATAATCATTAGTAATTTAGTTCCCCTTTAGGGGTTAGGGGTAAAAAAAAGGCTTATCGTGAGTTCCGACAAGCCTTTTTGTAATATTTTTTTTAATTGACAATATACAAAGGTGTTACCTCTCACTGATTAGCTAATCTGCAAGTGCCACCACCAAAATTTAGATACTGTCGAAATTGTGTTCATTTCTTTTTGATTTGTTTTCGGGTACAAAATTGATAAATTATTTTTATTTATGCAAGAAAAATATCAATTTTTTTATGCAAAAAAATTTTTAATTTTAAAACCGTCCTTTCCACAGCATTCGCAGCCATTCGCCGAGTTTTTTTTCGGTTGGATTTTCCTGCACTTTCCAAATTCGATCATTGATTAAATCATCTGGCATAAATTGTAGATTCACAAAGTTATTGGGATAATCGTGTGCATATTTATAATTTTTACCGTAATTCAAATCCTTCATGAGTTTTGTTGGCGAATTGCGCAAATGAAGGGGTACAGGCAAATTCCCTGTACGTTCAACAATTTCTAATGCTTTTTCGATGGCAAGATAAGCTGAATTGCTTTTGGGTGATGACGCGAGATAAATTGCGGTTTCAGCAAGTATTATTCTACCTTCGGGCCATCCTATTTTATGAAGTGCATCGAAGCAATTATTGGCAAGCAACAAGGCATTTGGATTAGCCAGTCCGATATCTTCTGCCGCCGACATTACCAATCTGCGCGCAATGAATTTGGGATCTTCGCCACCCGCAACCATCCGAGCAAGCCAGTAAACAGCTGCATCAGGATCGCTACCACGTATCGATTTGATAAATGCTGAGATAATATCGTAATGCATTTCGCCATCTTTATCGTAAGCCATGGGGTTTTGCTGCAGCCGTTCGGTAACAATCTCGTTTGTAAAGTGAACCGTGCCTGAAGAATCGGAATTAAAAACCAACTCAATGATATTCAACAATTTTCGGGCATCTCCACCTGCAAAACGAAACAAAGCTTCAGTTTCGTCGAATACAAAAGTTCGTTCTTTTAATTCAACATCAGTTGCAATTGCCCGTTTGGCTAACTCCATCAAATCCTTATCGTCAAGCGATTTCAGCACATAAACCTGACAACGCGAAAGCAGCGGTGTGATAACTTCGAAAGATGGATTTTCGGTAGTAGCACCAATTAGTGTTATCGTACCATTCTCTACGGCACCGAGCAACGAATCTTGTTGCGACTTACTGAAACGGTGAATTTCGTCAATAAAGAGAATCGGATTCCCACCCTGCGAAAAAAAACGGTTCGATTTGGCTTTATCAATAACTTCGCGTACATCTTTAACACCGGAACTTACAGCACTTAAAGTGTAGAATGGTCTGTCGAGTTTATTGGCAATAATTTTTGCAAGCGTAGTTTTTCCTACTCCGGGAGGTCCCCAGAGTATAAACGAAGCAATATGACCGGATTCGATCATCTGACGGAGAATGGCTTTTTCTCCTACCAAATGCTTTTGTCCAATATAATCATCAAGCGTTTTGGGTCGCAGTCTTTCGGCTAATGGGGACATATATTTTACTTTTAAACAGTGTACAAATGTAAGATTTTTTAATTGTTTTGGAAAACCCTGTCTATTCGGATCAATCTAAGTTGAGAAAAAGTAGAAACTATATACGCTTATAAAATTAGAGAACCAAAAGTAAACTTACCCTATTTCTTTCTTGTTTTTTTGTGAATAAAAAAAATAATACTAAAAGTTTGCTGTGTTTCAAAAAAAACATTATCTTTGCACTCACAAAATATCGCGGAGTGGAGCAGTGGTAGCTCGTTGGGCTCATAACCCAAAGGTCGTTCGTTCGAGTCGAGCCTCCGCAACAAAAGATAAAGGGAATTGTAATTTGCAATTTCCTTTTTTTATTCTCTAATATTTTTTTTGCAGCTCGTTGGGTTCATATCCGTCAGCTGACGGACGTTCGTTCGAGTCGAGCCTCCGCAACAAAAGATAAAGGGAATTGTAATTTGCAATTTCCTTTTTTTATTCTCTAATATTTTTTTTTGCAGCTCGTTGGGTTCATATCCGTCGGCTGACGGACGTTCGTTCGAGTCGAGCCTCCGCAACCATAAAAGAGAGTATAGAAATATATTCTCTTTTTTTATACTCTTAATGCGACCTTGAAAACCGATCTATTTTTTTCGAAATATTGAGTTTCTTAATGGTTTTTTTTTATGTTTATTATAAATAAAATGCTATCTTTGCCCCTCGTTTAAAAAATTGTAATAATTTAATGTCTTATTTAAAATAAAATTTCCATGCAAAACAAAGGACTTATCAGGATTTTTGCAGTAGCACTCACTTTGGTGTGTTTGTTTTACCTGTCCTTTACTGTCGTAACCAGTACCTATAATAAAAAAGCGAAAGAATACGCCACAGGGGACAAAATGAAAGAGTACCAATATCTGGACTCTGTAGCAAGTGAGAAAGTATGGTTGAATTACACGCTGAAAGAATGCCGTGAGAAAGAAATCAACTTAGGTCTCGACTTAAAAGGGGGTATGAATGTAACATTGGAAGTATCAGTTGTTGACATTATCCGTTCGTTATCCGATTATAATTCAGATCCTAAATTTGTTGAGTCTTTAAAATTAGCCTCACATCGTCACAAAACCAACAGTCAGGTACAATACCTCGATTTGTTTGTTCAGGCGTACAAAGAATTGAATCCCGGTGCTAAACTTGCTCCAATTTTCAGCACCTTCGACCTGAAAGACCGGATTTCATTATCGACAAACGATGATGTGGTTATAGAAGTATTGAAAGAGGAAATTGCCGGTGCCATCAGCAATTCTTTCAATGTTTTGCGCACACGTATCGACCGTTTTGGAGTTGTTCAGCCCAATATTCAGCGGGATAATAACAATACAGGCCGTATTTTGATTGAACTTCCGGGAGTTAAAGAACCCGAACGCGTCCGTAAACTTTTGCAGGGATCTGCCAATCTTGAATTTTGGGAAACTTACGAACTCAGCGAAATTATTAACAACCTCTCTGAAGCCAATCGTGTTTTAGCCGCAATAAATATGGCGGGTGCTGAAACAGTGCCGGCTGACACAACAAAAACAGCAGCCACCACAGAAACTACAAAAACAGTTCCTACTGCTACCGGCATGGACAGTCTGAAAGCTGCATTAACAAAGAAAACTGAAATTGCAGGAGATTCGCTGAAAATGATGGAGAAAAACCGCAAAGAGAATCCATTATTTGCAATTCTTCAGATTAATGCACAAGGTGGTCAGGTTAGTCCCGGACCGGTTGTAGGTATGGCATTAAGTAAAGATACTGCGAAAGTAAACACTTATTTCAACACCAAACAGGTGAAAGAAGTTTTACCGCGCGACTTAGGTTTACGTTGGACAGTAAAAGCAATCGATGATAAAGGTGAAATATTTCAGTTAATTGCAGTAAAAGTTACCAACCGCGATGGACGCGCTCCATTGTCGGGCGATGTAATAACTGATGCACGTGCCGACTTCAGTCAGGCATCGGCTTATGCCAATGTATCGATGAGCATGAATGCCGAAGGGGCAAAAACATGGGCGCGAATGACCAAGGATAACATCGGAAAATGTATCGCGATTGCATTGGATGGATATATTTATTCATTCCCTAGGGTTAACACCGAAATAACCGGAGGAAATTCTCAGATTACCGGAAACTTTACTGTTGAAGAAGCAAAAGACTTGGCAAACACTTTGAAGTCGGGTAAAATGCCTGCTCCTGCTCGTATTGTTCAAGAAGATATTGTTGGACCCTCACTGGGACAAGAAGCCATCAACAGCGGTTTGATTTCTTTTATCATTGCTTTTGTTCTGGTATTGCTTTACATGGTTTTCTATTATGGTAAAGTGCCCGGATTAATTGCCGACATTGCTCTTTTTGCCAACGTATTTTTCCTTTTTGGTATTTTAGCTTCATTCGGTGCGGTACTGACATTGCCGGGTATTGCGGGTATTGTTCTGACATTGGGTATGGCGGTGGACGGCAACGTTATTATCTACGAACGTATTCGAGAAGAATTACGAGCCGGTAAAACCATGAAACGAGCCATAGATGATGGATTTAGAAATGCCATTTCGGCTATTGTCGATGGGCAGGTAACCACTTTAATAACTGGTATCGTGTTAGCCGTTTTCGGCACAGGTCCTATCAAAGGTTTTGCCAACACATTGATTATCGGTATTATAACTTCATTTATTACCGCAGTATTCCTTACCCGCATTTTATTAGTAACTTATGCAGCTCGCGAAAAAACGAAGGATTTGCCTTTTACAACTAAACTGACCAAAAACTGGTTTCAGAATTTAAAAATCGATTTTATCGGAAACCGTAAAATTGCATATATCATTTCGGGTACATTGATTGCAATCAGTCTTATTTCATTTGCTACACGCGGGTTGAACTTAGGTGTCGATTTTAGCGGCGGGCGTAATTATGTTGTTCGATTCGATGAAGCAGTTAAAACTGATCATGTTCGCACTTTACTGGCTGAGTCGTTTGAAGGAACAAGTGTTCAGGTTATTACTATCGGATCAGATAATCAGGTGCGTATTTCGACCAAATATAAAATTGACGATAACTCTGAAACAATTGATGACCAAGTAGAAGGAAGATTGTACGAAGGTTTAAAACCATTATTGAAAGAATCGGTAACTAAAGAACAGTTTGTACATGAAAACATCAAAAGTTCCCAAAAAGTGGGACCAACCATTGCCGATGACATCAAAACAGCAGCGGTATGGGCAGTAATCTTTGCACTGATTGCAATTGGTTTATATATCTTCGTCCGTTTCCGCGAATTTGGATATGCAATTGGAGCAACTGCTGCTTTGACGCACGATGCCCTGATTACAATAGGCACATTCTCACTTCTTTACACCATTATGCCGTTCTCGATGGAAATTGACCAGTCGTTTATTGCCGCAATTCTTACCGTTGTAGGTTATTCGGTAAACGATACCGTAATTATCTTCGACCGTATTCGCGAAAATGTGAATTTATATCCAAAACGCGACAGATTGACGACTATGAACGATGCTATCAATGCAACGCTGAGCCGCACCTTCAGTACCGCCATGAGTACAATCGTGGTATTGATTGCCATTTTTATTTTCGGTGGCGAAACCATTCGCGGATTTATTTTCGCCATGTTGTTCGGTATCATCATTGGTACTTATTCTTCGGTTTTTGTAGCTTCGCCAATCACTTTCGAATTCTTTAAAAGAAAATATGCTAAAAACGAACTGCAAGCTTCACAAGAATCGAAAAAATAATTTATTGATAAGTTAAAACAAAGATAAAAGCCTTATTGAAATTCGATAAGGCTTTTTCAAAAACAAAAAATCAGGTGATTACATTAAATTCCCATACAATCAAACCTGCGTTGCGGTTCCGTCGTTGGAGCCGGACAAATTATGCAGTATTTATTAGTTTGGGAGTTTCGGTTACCATTGGGGTTTTATCCGATTCCGTAGCTGAAAAATCATTACAAAAAATAAAAAATTCCAATACTGAAATTTCTATATCAACACAAATTCTGACAAGCGATGAAAAAGACTTTTCGCTTGAATATGAATTAATTTCAGAACACACTGCGGAATTATTAATCACTGAAAATTCATCTGACAACGCTGCTGCGGGCAGTTTGTTGTTTTTTTTTATACTAACAACTAACGGTTGATTCAGGTTTATCCAAAACCAGAATCAACCGTTTCTTATTTAATTATTTTATTATGCGTAAAAAAATCTCTTTTTTAAGTGCTGTACTGTTGTCTTCTGCTATTCAGTTATCAGCCGGTGAGTTAAAATTAGACTCAGTCAGTATCAATCTTACAGAAATTGACGTAGTGGCAGAAAGAAACAAGATTTATTCCGAAATGGGTCGAATTGTTACTGTTGTAAGCAGAAACGATATTAAAAAACAATCTTTACAAAGCATTGATGATTTGTTAGAAAACATTGCGGGCATCGACATTCGCAACCGCGGAGTGAATGGTACCCAAGCTGATATCAGCATGCGCGGGGGTTCGTTCGATCAAGTTTTAGTGCTGCTGAACGGAGTAAATATAACCGATCCTCAAACAGGTCATTACAACTTAGACATTCCGGTTGATCTTGCCGATGTGGTTCGCGTAGAAGTGCTGCAGGGTTCATCGGCACGCTTCTACGGTCCGAATGCATTCAGCGGAGCAATAAATATTGTTACCGAAAAAAAAACTAAACGCGAGCTGACAGTGCATTATACTGAAGGAAGTTTCAACACCTATACCCAATCGGCAACAGGTGCAATTGGTAACGAAAAAATGCAATCTTTTGCTTCAATTTCGCATAAATCAAGCGATGGTTATCGTGAAAACACCGATTTTAAAATCTACAATGCTTTTTCACAATCTGTTTTGCGCACGGCAAACTTCGGAAAATTTGATTTACAATCGGCCTACCAGCAAAAATCGTATGGTGCAAATGGGTTTTATTCGTTAGCATTTCCAAATCA
>JAURYY010000101.1 GCA_030653695.1 Paludibacter sp.
CTGCTAAAGTAACCGTAAATCCAACTCCCAAAATTCATGATTATTATTTAAAGATACTGACTGGTACTTCCTTTACTTTGCAACCTGAAAACGGAGAAACACTGAATGGTATCACAAACATTGTTCCTGTTGGAACAAAATATAGTTGGATAATCGACAATATTAATCCTGTGGGTGCAATACAGGGTGCAACTGTTGTTACCTTACCTCGGGACACAATAATTCAGACCTTAACCAATAATACAAAAGGAAATGCAGTAATTACTTACAAAGTAATTCCGGTTTCATCAACTTGTAATGGCGATACATTCACGGTAGTTGTTTCAGTGGTACCACCTAAGGCAACAGTCAACCCTGAGAATATTAAATGTTTCGGGAATAATGATGGGAAAATTACAATTAACAATATAGTTGGCATAATTGGAAGCAACAATCCGCTTGTTACCTGCGTCAGACCAATTGACAATTCATCTTTCACACCCTCAATTATCACACAAGATTCTGTAATTTTCACCGGTTTAAGTTCGGGCAGATATGTAATCACAATTAATGATGCTCAATCATTAGGCATACCCTTTAAGGATACTGTAGATATTTTTGAACCGGAACGAATAGACTTACAAATTATTTCGAAGAAAAACATAAACTGCTACGGCATATATAATGGTGAAATAAATCTGACAGTAGTGCCCCGTCTAATTGGAAGTAATAATTACACTTATAATTGGTATTATTCAACCAATTCGGCTGACTGGACCGCATACACCACCAACATTCATGATCCGTTGAAGTTGAAAAATTTAGCCGGAGGTTATTTTTATCTGAAAATAACGGATGTAAACGGTTGCTCAGCTTCAACTCCTGTGATCCGAATTGTTGAGCCACAGCCATTCTATTTCAATGCTGATGTTGTTGATGCCCACGATTGTGATAATGTTTACAGTGGGTCGATAACCAATATACAATTCGGAGGTGGAACCGTTTTAACTGATAATGATTATAAATTTTCATTCAGACACAATACAAATTTTTATCCAAATTTGAATATTACGGGTTTGAAAGCTTACTTATCGGCAATGCAACCCGGCACTTATGAAATTACAATGACAGATATTTTCAACTGCACTCCTTTGGTAAAACAATTTACCATAAAAAGACCTGATCCATTGGAAGTTACAATTAACTCTCGCATCAATTTCGATTGTGCTAATAATAAAACAACTCAGGTTAATAATGCCGTTGTTTCAGGAGGAATTCCATTGGTTGACAATCAGGGAAAAATGTATTATAACATACAGTGGAAAGCTGGAAATGAAGTAGTTGGAACGGGTGAAACATTTATCAACATCAAAAGTGGTGAGTTTATCAATATTGAAGTAACTGATAAAAGAGGCTGTAAATTTTCAGGAAATGTTTCGTTTATTTCAAAACTTCCTGAATTGAGCTGGACTGATACATTACTTAACTGCAATACCCGCCGATACAGATTTACTGCCATTGTCAAAAACGATTTAACTCAAAATTATACTTTTATATGGAAATTCGGAAATGTTGACAGGGTAACAACTGCTCCTGTTTTGGATTACAATTTCCCGACGGAAGGAAATTATACGGTACAATTAATAATTTTCAGAAAAGATGGATTATGTGAATTTCCATTTTCAAAAAACATATTAGTTCAGTCTCCTCCAAATCTTGTGATCAGACAGGTTGAAGGTGGACAATGGAACGACGAAAAAAAGGAAGTAAGATTCTGTAAAGGTGAGTCGGTAAAAGTTTATATTGATGGGGCAAATTCGTACTACTGGAGTGTTGATGGTTCAACCAAAAGTTTTGTTACAATAACGGAACAGGGAGATTATTTCGTAGAAGGTAAAACGATAAGCGGATGTGCAGCGGTGCTCAATTTCAAGGCTTTATATAATACCTATAATTACAGCATAATTACCGACAAAGATAATCCGCTGAAAAATAATGAAGTACAGTTGAATTTCACAAATACGACAGTAACATTCTGGACGCAAGTTATTGCCGGCTCTTCCTATACATGGGATTTTGGCGATGGAACTCCTACCGAAAACGGATTTAAGAAACCACACACTTACAATGTGTCATCGTCAAACTATTTTGATGTGCAACTTCAAGTAATAAATCCGGATGGCTGTAAAGAAGTAGCAACAAAACGAATCTGGATAACAGCTGAAAATTTGCCAAACACCATTACCCCTAACGGCGATGGCATAAACGATGTATTTATGGCCGGTTGGAAAATACAAATATTCAACCGAAACGGCATTTTGTTGTATCAGGGAACAGGGGGCTGGGATGGAACTTACAACGGAAAACCGGTTTCAAACGGCACTTATTTCTATATTCTCATCTACTCATCCCTCGATTCGCCTCAAACCAAGACGGGTTTTGTAACCGTAATTCGATAAAATGAACTTATGAAAGTAAAAATTCAAATAACATTACTGATTTTGTTCGTTAGTTTGCAACTTGCAGGACAATCGAATATACGGTTCAACAGCTTTTGGGATAACCTTTACACCATTAATCCCGCTGCTATCAACGATACATATTTGGGTGAATTGAGCATGGGTACGCGCAAACAATGGGTCAACTTTCCGGGTTCGCCTGCCACTATATTTGCAGCGGGAACGGTTTATGTCGAAGATTTATATACGCAGTTCGGAATAAAAGTGTTGGCTGATAAAATTGGTTATACAGCAACTACCGATATTGACTTATCCTATGCTTATGCCATCTATCTCAATACCGATTGGCAACTGAATTTAGGTTTATCGGCCAGTTTCCAAATGTTAGCTTACGATGCCGGAAAAATAAATTATCAAACGCCAAACGATCCCGTTGCGTACGAGAAATATCTAACCGAAAACAACATGAATGCCGATCTTGGTTTTGAGTTTTCGCATCATGCCTGGCGTATCGGTGCTTCGAGTCAGAATATTTTATCGTTGTTTAAAGGGATGAAAATAAATGATTTGCATGCCAATACCAATATGGCTTATGCCATGTTTAAATCGAACGAAAATCCTTTCGTAAACTTAGGAGGCGGTATTTGCGGAATACATTATTACGGTATTTTTCCACCCCAAACAGCAGGAAATATTGAGACCAAAACCTCAAGTAATTTTCAAGCCGAAATGAATGTAACAGCGTTTTTTAAACGCACCACCGAAAACAATGCTTTTCAGGTGGGTGCTTTTTATCGCACCTGGCACGAAATGGGATTGTTATTCGGTATCCATTTCGACAAATTCAGGGTTTATTACAGTTATGATTTCAACTTGGGTGAAATTTACCGCAAATCACTCGGCACGCACGAAATTATGTTGGCTTACAAACTTAACCGTACTTTTAAATGCCGTAACTGCTGGTATTAAAAGCTGTTATTAAAGAAATCTATTTTACCAATGTTTGTTTTATTTTTTCTATTACCTGCGAATATTCTTCGTCGGTTAAATACACTTTTTGGGGGTTCATTTCAAATGTACTGCCATACGTGAAACCCCCCTCGTTTTTAGGTACAATATGGAAATGTAAATGCGCTATATCAGAATAGACGCCATAGTTAATTTTTGAGGGAGAAAATGCTTTTTGAATGGCTTGAGCTACGGCACAAACATCATGCATAAAAGCGTTCCGGTCAGTTTCCGACAATTCAAACAGCTCGTTTACATGATCTTTATACGCTACAACGCATCGTCCGCGATAACTTTATTCCTTAAAAAGAAAAAGTGTTGAAATGCTTAAATCACAAATTTCTATCATTAAACTTTGTTGCAATTCGTTTCGCTGACAGTACAGACAGTCGGGGGATTTTTCCATTTTATTGTTTTGGTTTTTTTTGAGTGATTATTAATAAAAAAAAGCAGTGAATCAGCTATCACTGCTTTCTAAAGGGAAATAATTAATTGGTTACGATTTTTGTTCTTTCAATATCCGATAAGCAATATCAAGAATCTGCGTGTCGTCTAACATAACTAAACCTCCATCGGGTCCCGGTTCGATATGAACACCTATGCTGTTCCCTTCGCGAAAATTGCGTCCTCCGAAATAATTGCGTACTGTTTCTTTTTCCAGACCAAGTTCTTCAGCGATCTTGGTCATGCTGCCACTTGGGAGCGAATCCTTCACTTTACGAAGTTCGTTAAATGTTATTGTTTTCGTCATGACTTAAAGTATTAGAATGGTTACTATTTGTGTGTTTTACTATTTTGCGTTAAACTTAGTGTTTTCTATTCAAACAAAAAACTATTTTAATGTTTTTTTGTAAATAAAAATTTGTTTTTTGTAATGTGGTTAAATATAAAACTCTGTGTCAGCGTGTTAAATTTTTTGGTAAAAAACTATACATGATCATTCATAAATTATTTTTCACTCCCCTATCTGGTTATAAAATTCCGCTATTGTTTCGATTCCTTTGAAGAATAAACTCAACGGGAAATTTTCGTTGGGCGAATGAATGGCATCCGACTCAAGTCCGAAACCCATCAGAATAGGTTTTACGTTTAAAACTTTTTCGAAAACCGGCACTACACCTATGCTTCCACCTCGCCTTACCGGCAAAGGTCTTATGCCGAATACTTTGGTGTATGCTTTTTCGGCAGCTTTATATGCCGGCAAATTTATCGGACATACGTAACTTTCGGCACCGTGCAAATGATGTACTTCAACACTAACGTAAGCAGGTGCAATTTGTTTTATATAATGGGCAACTAATTCGGAAATTTCGTCATATTTCTGATGGGGAACCAATCGGGCTGAAAGTTTAGCATAGGCTTTTGAAGGCAAAACGGTTTTTGAACCTTCGCCGGTATATCCGCCCCATATCCCGCAAATATCCAACGCGGGTCGAACACCGGTGCGTTCGATGGTGCTGTATCCTTTTTCGCCGTGTAAATGTGTTATTTTCAAATCATTTTTATATGCATTTTCGTCGAATGGAATTTGCGCAATCAGTTTGCGTTCTTCGTCCGATATCTCTTCTACTTTATCGTAAAAGTGAGGTATCGTTATTTTACCTTCACTATCCGAAAGTTGTGCAAGAATTTTGGTAAGTTCTAAAATAGGATTGGCAACTGCACCGCCGAAAATCCCCGAGTGTAAATCGCGCGAAGCAGCCGTCACTTCAATTTGCCAATATGCCAAACCGCGCAACCCGGTAGTAATACTCGGCGTGTGGGCACCCAACATGCTTGTATCCGAAACTAATATAATGTCACATTTCAGCATTTCTTTATGCTCGTTGCAAAAAGCTTCAAGATTAGGCGATCCTATTTCTTCTTCTCCCTCAATCAGAAATTTAACATTGCATTTCAGTTGACCGGTTTTTACAACATATTCAAAAGCTTTGGCGTGCATAAACGATTGACCTTTGTCATCGTCGGCTCCGCGAGCAAATATTTTGCCATCGCGTATTTCGGGTTCAAAAGGTGGTGAAGTCCAAAGTTCGAGTGGTTCGGCAGGCATCACATCATAATGTCCGTAAACTAAAATGGTTGGCAATTTGTTATCAATAATTTTCTGTGCAAATATTACCGGATTTCCATTTGTGGGCATAACCTGCGCAAAATCAACGCCGGCATCGATCAGAATTTTTTTCCAATGCTCAGCTGCTTCATTGATTTCGGGTTGACGATGACTGTGAGCGCTTACACTTGGAATGCGGATAAGGCTGAAAAGTTCTTCAATAAAACGATTTTGATGGGTTGAACAATAATCTTTAACTGTCATAAATGTAATTTTATTATGTGGTTTTCAAAAAATTAAATGAGGTTGATTAATAATCTTATGCGAAGTAACAAAAATTTGAAGATATTTACAATGATATCTGAAAAGATTTATAAATAGTTACTGAAATTTGAGATTTTTCTCTTTTTCTGAAAGAAACGCAGAAACTTTTATGTTTTATAAGTTTCCTAATTTTATGTTTTAATAAACTGTATATGTGGATATTAAAATTATTTATTTTTGTTTAACAAACTTATTTCACCTTATTTGTGTTTAAATATAATCTGTATAACTAATTTTGCATCGTTTTTTTTAAATAAATTAATGGATAGTCAGAAAGAACAGATAATACAAACTGCAGATCGAATGTTTCGTCAATTCGGAATCCGAAATATATCGATTGATCAGGTCTGTTCTGAAATAAGAATTTCGAAAAAAACCTTTTATCTTCATTTCAAACAAAAAGAAAATGTGATAGATGCTGTAATTGTTTATGATAAAGCAGTGCTTTTGGAGAAGCTCAAAAAAAATTTATGAAATAAAAATGCAATAGATTCATTGATATTTATTATTAAAGAATTAAAACAGAACACAGAGTGTGAACCACAACAACTATGGTTCGATGTAGAAAAATATTACCCAAAATTATTCGAAAAGCATCAAAATGAAAAGCGTGAGACAATGCGTGAATGATTTGAATATAATCTAAAACTGGGAATTATTGAGGGCTACTTCCGCGAAAATATCGACATTGAGCTTGCTTCGGTTTTTCATGCTATGCAAATGAAAAGCGTATTGGAATTGATGGTTGAAACACAAAAGAAATTTTCGCGAAAAAAATGGCTTGATTTTTATATCGACTTAATGATTCGCTTGATAGTCAACGAGAAATGGCTCGAAGAACTCAAAACTTTAGACGGCACTTCGGAATTGATGGGATTGCGGGCATTTGTATGGAATGTAGAAGATTCAATCTGAGGTATCAAATAAAAAAAAACAAGGCTCTCCGAATAAAAACAGAAAGCCTTGTTTTTTTTGTTATTGCTAATATTTGCAAAATCCTTTTATGCAGATTTCAGTTTCTACATTTAATCTTTATTTCAGGGGTTCGGTATGAATACTTGTAATGGTGTTTTGTCCAAATTGCTCACGAAGCTTTATTTCTGTTTCGGTGGCAATATCGTGCGAACGAACAAAGCTAATTTCGGGATCTAATTTAATGTGAACATCGATTGCGTAAATACTGCCTATTTTACGGGTTTTCAGATTGTGAAATGCGCGTATTTCGGGATTTGAAAGTATGATTTCAGCTATTTTATTTTCAGTTTGATCAGGCAATGAACGTTCGAGCAATTCGTGCACACTTGGTAAACCCAGTTCGATGGCCACTTTGACAATAAAAAAACTTACAATAATTCCTGCAATCGGGTCGAGAATGCGCCAACTATCGGACAGAAATATAGCACCCGAAATGCCAAGAGTTGTTCCAATCGAAGAAAAAGCATCTGACCTGTGATGCCATGCATTGGCAATAACTGCCTGATTATTTATTTTTTTTCCCGCCTTTTTTGTGTACCAAAATAAACCTTCCTTCACTATAATTGATAAGACAGCTGCTGCCAAAGCCAAGTAAGTAGGTTGTAAAATTGTTTTTCCCTGTATAGTTTCAATAACCTTTGATAATCCGCTCCAGAAAATGCCGAAGCCTACAATAATCAATGCCAGACTAATTAACAGGGTAGCAAATGTTTCGTATTTTCCATGTCCATACCGATGGTCTTGGTCGTGCTCTTTTCCCGACACTCCGATGAAAACTATGACAATGACATCAGTGATAAAATCGGACAAAGAGTGTACTCCATCGGCAATCATGGCAGTACTTTTGCCAAATATACCGGCAAAAAGTTTTATTGCTGTTAATATCAAATTTACAAAAAAACCAATCCAGGTAACTTTTTGTGCAATGCGGGTGCGTTCGTCTTTCATTTTTTAAGTTATTGTCAGCGCGTGTAAAGTTACAAGAAATTAAGTGTTAATAAAACAATCCCGTAAACTCTAATTGCTATTTATCAGCAACATTTTTCATACATGCACTTTTCGTCGATGTTTTCAAATTCAATTGTCGAATGTTGAATATTTTTCAACGCTAATGATTCACGTATCTTTGCTTTGAGCATTGATATTTTATCCATATCAGCTGTTTGTTTCAAAACCACATGCACTGTCATCACATTGTAATTTCCATCAATCGACCAGATATGCAAATCGTGAACACTTTCTATTTCAGAGATTTTTTGCAATTCATCCGTAATTTCCGACATTTCTATTTCTTGGGGGATGCCCTGCAAAATGATCCGTAAACTTAGTTTAATATTTTTGTACACGTTGTAAAGCACGAAAAAAGCTATGCCCACCGACATTAACGGGTCGAGTACTGGAACTTCAAAAAAGTACATAACTACCGAACCCACAAGTATGGCTACCCAACCCAGAACATCTTCGAGTAAATGCAGTGAAACTACTTTTTCGTTCATAGTATCTCCTTTTTTCAGTCGTAAAACGGCTGCTCCGTTTACTAAAACACCTATAATGGCAAGGATAAACATACCTTTTACATTGGTGTGTTCAGGATTGAAAATTCGCGGAATGGCTTCAGACAAAATAAAAACACTACCTAC
The DNA here is from genome assembly GCA_030653695.1 of Paludibacter sp. Classification (GTDB taxonomy): domain Bacteria; phylum Bacteroidota; class Bacteroidia; order Bacteroidales; family Paludibacteraceae; genus Paludibacter. The sequence continues at coordinate 8,436 of JAURYY010000101.1, forward strand.
AACTAACACAATAGAGTTGATAACAGCTCCCAGCAACGAAAATCTTTTGTAGCCGTAAGAGTATGAGTTGTCGCTGCTTCTTTTAGCCACTTTCTGAAAATACCAAGCCAGACCAAGCGAAAGCGAATCGCCCAAATCGTGAACAGCATCCGACAAAATAGCTATACTGTTGGTGAAGATTCCTCCTGCAATTTCAAGTATGGTAAACCCTAAATTCAGAAAAAAAGCAACCTTTATATTTTTTACATCAGCATGGTTGTGTTGATGTCCGGTATGATTATGATGTTCTTGCGACATAGTTATTTTATTTAGTTATTTAACAAACTGCATTGGTAACTGTTCGCAGTAAAACAATATTTAGCAACATTTAGATTGTCAACCATATAATAATTCTACTTTACTAAAATAAATTTAAAAAATGTACACCACGTAAGTCACAAAAAAAGTAAACAAGACAAACTTATAGACAAGGGGGCATGCCCCCTTGTTGCTTTACTCTTTGTTACCTTCTGTTTTTTGTTAATAAAACCGCCATTTGTGCCGTATAAGTTTCAGCATGCAAATTTATCAATTATTTTAACAAAAACTTAAAAAAATCTACTCCACAAAATACAAACAAATTTCTGTGCATTTTTCTATGGTATTTTTTTTTGTTTTTTACTTACATCTCATTCATTAATTGTATTTTTGCACATTATGAAATTGCTTTTGCTAAAAAACAATAATTTGCTATAATAATATTTATTATGAAACGCAACCATAAAAAAGGACTGATTATTACGGTTTCGGTGTTAGTTTTCTTTTTTGCTATTCTAATATTTCTTCCTTTTGTATTCAAAGGAAAAATTGAAGCACTTGCTAAAAAGGAATTGAATAAAATATGGAATGCAAAAGCTGATTTTGAAAATATTAATCTGAGTTTTATTCGCAGTTTTCCGAATGTTTCGGTTAAACTTGAGAATTTCAGCTTTACAGGCATCGGCGAATTTGCAAAAGACACGTTGATTTACAGCCATAATGTAGATTTTACAGTAAATATCAAAAGTTTATTTTCGGATACAGGTTACGATATTGGCAAGTTGCAATTCAATGATTCACGCGTGTTTATTCATTATTTACCCAACGGAAAGCTCAATTGGAAATCAATTTTTAAGGAAGATACAACAAAGATTGACACAGCAGAAACTCAGTTTCATTTTAAACTGAAAAATTTTATTATTCGTAATTCCGATTTTCTTTATCTTGACGAGGGAAGCAATATAAAAGTAATTTTTAAAAATCTGAATCACACTTTATCGGGCGATCTCACCGCCGACAGTTCAATGCTTGTAACCCGTACTACTGTCGATTCGCTGACTTTGGTGAACGATGATTTTGAGTATCTCTCGAAGGTAAAAATGTCGATGGATGCTGACATCAATGCGAATATCAATGATATGATTTTCACATTTAGTAAAAACAGCATGAAAATGAACGAATTGCCTTTTACGCTGAACGGCGGCTTCAAAACAGTGAAAGGTGGTATCGACATGGATTTCAAAATTAAAACCGAAAAGGTCGATTTTAAATCATTTTTGTCACTGTTGCCGGTTTTTTACACAAAGTCGTTCGATAAAATTAAAGCTGGTGGGAAAGTTGATCTGAATGGTTTCTTGAAAGGCGAATTTGCTGGCGATTATTATCCATCGTTCGACCTAAACCTCAATGTAGCCGAAGGTTGGTTTCAGTATCCATACTTGCCCCAGTCGGCACAAAATATCAACCTAACCGCACAACTGCTGAACAAGGGTAAAACATTGGATGAAACAGTAATCGATGTGTCGAAATTCTCTTTCGTATTGGGAGGGAATCCGTTTACCTCGCAAATCCGCATAGCAACTCCCGACACCGACCCAGACTTAGCTGTTAAAGCTGCCGGAAAAATTAACCTCGGTATGATAAAAGAAGTTTATCCGCTCGAAGCCGGAACCCAACTCAAGGGATTACTCGACCTGAATCTTAATCTGGAAGGAAGGATGTCGTATTTTGATAAAAATCAGTTTGACAAATTCAAATTCGGCGGGAAATTAAATATAACCGATTTGTTGCTGAAATTGAAATCGCTGAAGCAGGATATTACCGTTGATAAGGCAAGTATGGAGTTCAACAACCGTTTTGTCGATTTATTGGCTTTGCAAATGAAATTGGGGAGAAATGATATTTCGGCAACCGGAAAATTGGAAAACTTAGCGGCTTATGTGCTAAACGATAAAATATTAAAAGGAACATTGAATCTTCAGTCCGATTATTTCAATATAAATGACTTTATATCTGTCGATTCAACTGCAACTAAAACGTCAAAAAAGGAAAAATCCGCCGGAAAAGAAAAATATGAAGCGAGTAAACCGATTGTCTTGCCCAAAAATCTCGATTTATCAGTAAACGGAAGTTTTAAAGAGATAACTTACGACAAAATGAGTCTCTCCAACGCTATCGGAATGCTTACTTTGTTAAACGGAGAACTAAAAATTCAGAACATGAAACTGAATGCATTTGGCGGAAACATAACATTGAACGGCTTATACAGTACAGCCAATTCGCTTCAACCTAAAGTAAATATGGAGTTCACTTTGAACGAAATTGTTTTTAACGATATTTTCCGACAAGTGGAAACTGTTCAGAATTTTGCGCCGGTTTTCAATAAAGCAACCGGAAAGTTCAATACAACTATATCGTTCAATACATTACTGAAAAACGATATGATGCCCGATTTCCAAACGATTTTGGGCAAAGGATCGCTTCATACCCGTTTGGTTTCGCTCAAAGATGTGCCTGTGCTCGAAAAACTTGTAACCGCTTTGAAACGCGATGATTTATTGCCTATGACGCTGAAAGATGTAGGGCTTTTATTCGAAATATCTGATGGTAAATTACTTACCAAACCATTTAGTTTCAAAATAAAAGATGTGGCTTTAACACTTGGAGGAACCACTTCGCTTGATAAGACCATTGATTATCAGGGGAAAGTTACATTGCCCGATCAATTGAAATTAGGTCAATTCTCAACTTACAATATAAAAATTACCGGTACCTTCGCCAAACCAAAAGTAGAAGTTGATTTGAAAGGGAAGATTACAGAAGTATTGACCGAAACAGCCGCTAAAATTGAAACAGAAATAACTAAAAAAGTAGATGATGCCAAAGAAAAAGCACTTGAAGAAGCCCGTAAACAAAAGGAAAAAGCAATACAGGAAGCTCACAAACAGGCAGCGTTGTTGATTGCAACTGCTGACTCGGTAGGAAACAAACTGATTTTACAAGCTCAGCAACAAGGAGATGAATTAATGAACAAAACCACGAATCCCGTAGCAAAAGCTGCCGCACAACTTGCTGCCAAAAAAATCGTGGACGAAGCTCGTAAACAAGCTGCCGCCGCTAAAGCAAAAGCGCAAGCCGAAGCTCAAAAACTGATTGACAAAGCTTCGGAAAATGTGGTGATTTAGTTAATGGTTGATAAGTAGCGCGTTTTTTGTAAAAAAAAACGACACAGCGACAGATTGACAACAGAATTTTTGCTACAAAAGGGAAAAAAAATAAAAGTCGAAATTGCCAACCCACATTCAGGCATCCCGAAAGCTTTCGGGAGCTGCCCAAACGCACGGGCGACAACTTCGCAGCCAAAAGAGCCTTCATTTTCCCGACATACATTAGATATTGTTAATAAGTTTATGATTTATTTATATCTTGAAAAGTGAGATAAATAATACAAATGACTATTTTTGCAACTTGATAATTTTAAAGTCAATGAACAGAATAAAGGAAGTATTGGACGCAAAAGGAATAAAACAGACTTGGTTGGCTGACAAGTTGGGGAAAAGTTACAATATGGTAAACTCTTATGTGCAAAACAGACAACAACCCAGATTAGAAGTTTTATATCATATTGCCGAAATACTTGAAGTTGAAGTAAAGGACTTATTAATAGAGAAGAAGGATGTTAAATAATATAATACATGAAAAGAAAAACCAATGGTTGCAGTCTGACGACTGCACAATTGGTGATTTGGTTAAATATATTCGAGACAAAGGACATTTGCGTGATACCCAAATTGAAGCTATTGAAACGTATTTGTTTTTGAAAATTAAAGGATTAAATAAACCACTTTGGCAATTATTTATAGAAGGATTTTTTACAAATGGTACAGATTTATCAAAACTAAATATAAACCAAGTTGCAAGGGATTTTTTGACTGAAAACAAATACGCCTTTGCACTTTACGATTTTGCAAGAACCAAAATTGAAAAAGGAACGTTGCTCCCTGAATTAGAAAAACTAATTATTGACAAGCCAACGGAATTAGATTACGAAACAATCATTAAAAGCATCTTTTACAATGTAAGTTATGCCGACTATTTAATGAGTTTACCTATGGGAGCAGGTAAAACATTTTTAATGGCAGCTTTCATCTATTTAGACTTATATTTTGCCGAAAAAGAACCCGAAAATAAAGCCTTTGCGCATAATTTTTTAGTGCTTATTCCTTCCGGTTTAAAAACTTCAATTATCCCAAGTTTAAAAACAATTTTTAACTTTGATCCTTCGTGGGTAATACCCGAACCTTATGCTTCTATCCTTAAAAAACAATTGAAATTTGATGTTTTAGACGAACAGAAATCAGGTAAAAAAAGTAACAAAGCAAGAAATCCAAATGCTCAAAAAGTAAATGCTTGTTTGCCGAATCCTTTCGGACAGGTATTCGTTGTAAATGCCGAAAAAGTAATATTAGAAAGTTTTAAATTTGACGAGCAAACCCAAATAGTTTTTGAAATTGACGAAGAAAAGGACACAACAAATGATTTAAAACGGTTATTCGGACAAATTCCAAACCTGACAATATTGATAGATGAAGTACACCACGCTGCAACTGATGATATTAAATTACGGCAAGCAGTTAATTATTGGCAAAGCAAAGGGAACATCACAACCGTTTTAGGTTTTTCGGGAACGCCTTATTTGCAAGGGGCTGAAACTATCAAAGCAGGTGATTATGCTTTCAAATTCTCACAAATTACCAATACCGTTTATTACTATCCTTTGGTAACGGCTATTAAAAAATTCCTTAAAAATCCGATGGTGAAAATCGGGCAAAACCTTGACCGTTTTCAGATTATCGAAAAGGGAATTGAGGACTTTGATACGCTTTATAAAGCCAAAGTTTACAACAACGGAACAATTGCCAAAATTGCCATCTATTGTAGCAATATTGAAGTGTTGGAAGAAGAAGTTTATCCATATCTGACTTCTGAACTAAAAATTAATCCTGCTGAAATATTAAAATTTCATGGAGGCAATAAGAAATATACTTTACCCAAAGAAAATGAATTAGAGTTCCGGTCGTTGGATTTGGCTATTTCAAAAAAGCGTTACATTCTTTTGGTGCAAGTAGGTAAAGAAGGTTGGGACTGTCCAAGTTTGACGGGCGTAATCCTTTCGCAAAAAGGCGATAGTCCGCAAAATATGGTTTTACAAACATCTTGCAGGTGTTTACGCCAAGTTGACAAAGGTAAAGTAGAAACTGCATTGATTTGGCTGAATAAAGACAATGCCGACACACTGAACAAACAGTTGAAACAAGAACAAAATAGCAGCATTGACGAACTGAACAACACCAGACGAAATGGTAATGTAGAAATGGTAGAACGCCACAGTCGTGTGGATTATTTGCAATTGCCAAAAGTGGAATTTTACCAAATGAAAGTAACTTATCAAAGTATTGATGAAGAAGAAACAGCCAATACCAAAGCAAAACTGAAAGCCATCATTAAAAAGATGGAAGATTACAAGGCTTCGGCATTGATTACTACAAGTGAAATATCAAATTTAGATACCGGAAGCATCGACATTATTAACGAAACAGGAATTGCCTTTGCCAATTACAATCAATGGCTTTTTGAAATTTCACGGGAAAGTTTCGGTTTGATTTCAGAAAAACAATTGCATCAATACGATGCTGAATTAGTAGAAATATTTGAAACTGTATCTTTTGAAAAAGACGGCAACCGATTTTTCAACGAACTTTACGATTTACATCAAATTAAATCGAAAATTCGTGTTGCTTTCAGCATCAAAAGAGATTTACAAACCGACACCGAAGTAATCCCGAAACAAGCCGAATTACTTATCGCAGAGCGTTTGACTGATGTGGAGAAAAACACTAAACTATTTCCGAATGATGCAGACATAGCCAAAATTTTAGAATTAGACAGCAAAAACGAAAGCGTTGAAGTTGATATGACCGAAGTAGAAAAGGCTTATCAATTAGTGAAAGAAACATTGGAAGCGCAAGGAATGGGAAATATGGTAATGCCTTATGACAGCTTTAAAGCAGGTAAAGAGTATTCGCCAACTGTAAAATCAAAAAATAATTCATTTCACTATTTACCTTACAACTTTGGAGGTAGCGGAAGTAGTGGTTTTGAAATTGAAACCTTGCAAAAGGCTTTGCAATTGTCTGATTTTAAAAACAAACAATTAGAAATTTATTACAATGGAGAACGAGGTTTGACGGAATTTGTAATTAACTGCTTTGCCAAAGAAGGAAAGTATTGGAAAAACATAGGGAAATACACAACCGACTTTTTGATAATAAAGCGAACCGAAAAAGACAAAATACACAAAGCCCTGCTTATTGAAACCAAAGGTGCTTTGTATGCAGAAGACAAAGTTTTTCAGAAAAAGAAAAACTATGTGGAAACGGAGTTTTTAAAACTCAATCAAGAGAAATTCGGCTACCAACGTTTTGACTTCCTGTATTTGGAAGACAGCAAAAACATAGTAGCCAACATCACAAAACTTAATATAAAAATCAATGATTTTTTCAACGATTAATGGTTAATTGTTAATGAGGAAAGCGACAAGTCAAATAACCAGATTTCATTAACCATTAACAACTAAGAATTAACAATTAAATAAATGGTTAATGAAATGACAGAAAACATAATTAAAAATAAAAGTTTTGCCTTTGCCATCAGAGTTGTCAAGCTCTATCAGTTTTTGTGCGAAACAAAAAAGGAGTTTGTGCTTTCAAAACAATTGTTGAGAAGTGGGAC
>JAURYY010000297.1 GCA_030653695.1 Paludibacter sp.
CGAAAACAAATGAATCAGTATTCGCTTTAATTTATACGCGAATGACTGAATTACTGGCTCATAATTCAATGTGTCGGTGTTGAAATGGAATTTAACTTTTTTAGCCATATAGTTGTTCGACAAAAATCTGAAATAAGAATGTTGGAGTGAAAATAGGTGAAAATTTTTATTAGCCACGCGATACTTGAGTATAATCGGATGCAAAACTAAACTTTTACGCTCGCTTTTTATGCAAAAGTAATAAATTTGAAGTATTTTTGCAGACTTTTAGGACTGATTTTTTATATATTTATTTTTTTTACCGATATTTACTTTTACCGAAAAGTAGCCAACGGCAAAAGTCAATATTAATCAAGATCAACCCATTCGGCATAAATAGCGATCACCCGCAGGACAAATAACAAAAAAAGCACAACACCAATAACGTGCGTAGCACCAATAACATGCGAAACGCCCTTAGGGCAAATAACAATTATAATATGACTTCACAGGAAATTCGTCAATCTTTTCTCGATTTTTTTGCATCGAAAGACCACAAAATTGTTCCATCGGCACCTATGGTTATCAAAGATGATCCTACTTTGATGTTCACCAATGCCGGAATGAATCAATTCAAAAATATTATTCTGGGCAATGACCCGATTAAATACCCTCGCTTTGCCGATTCGCAAAAGTGCCTTCGCGTAAGCGGAAAACACAACGACCTCGAAGAAGTGGGGCACGACACTTATCATCATACCATGTTCGAGATGTTGGGTAACTGGTCATTTGGCGATTATTTCAAAAAAGAAGCCATCGAATGGGCGTGGGAATATCTGACTGAAGTGTTGAAATTGGACAAAGATCGTTTGTATGTAACAGTTTTCGAGGGTTATGCACCTGAAGGATTGAATCGCGACGACGAAGCTGCTGCTATTTGGGAACAATTCCTTCCAAAAAACCGAATTATTGACGGAAACAAAAAAGACAATTTTTGGGAAATGGGCGATACCGGTCCTTGCGGTCCCTGTTCAGAAATTCATATTGACATTCGTCCCGACAGTGAAAGAGAAATGGTGGATGGACTCACTTTGGTAAATCAAAGTCATCCGCAAGTGATTGAAATATGGAACAACGTTTTCATGCAGTACAACCGCAAAGCCGATGGTTCGCTCGAAGAACTTCCTGCCAAAGTAATTGATACTGGAATGGGATTTGAGCGGTTGTGTATGGCTGTTCAAGGCGTAACATCGAATTACGATACCGATATTTTTACACCCATCATTGCCCAAATTGGTCGTGTTTGTGGTGCTACTTATGGCAAAAATGAGAAAACCGATATTGCTATGCGCGTTATCGCCGACCATATCCGTACCATTGCATTTTCGATTACCGATGGTCAGTTGCCATCGAATGCCAAAGCCGGTTATGTGATTCGTCGTATTTTGCGTCGTGCGGTTCGTTACGGTTATACTTTCCTCTTTCAGCGTTCGGCATTTATGTACAAACTGATTAATGGATTAGGTGAGGTAATGGGTAAAGCTTATCCCGAACTGATTGCTCAAAAATTGCTGATCGAAAAAGTGATTAAAGAAGAAGAGGAATCATTTCTGCGTACGCTTGAAACCGGGATAAAGTTGCTGGAGAAACACCTCCCCTCAATCCCCTCCAAAGGAGGGGATGACAGCCTTGCATTAAGCAACTCTGTCTTAAGTGGAAAAGTTGCTTTTACTTTGTATGATACTTTTGGTTTCCCGCTCGATTTGACTGAATTAATACTTCGAGAGAACAATATGACTGTCGATAATGAAGAGTTTAATGTAGAAATGCAAAAGCAAAAAGAACGTGCCCGAAATGCAGCAACTGTTGTAACCGGCGACTGGGTAACGGTTCGCGATGGCGATAGCGTGTTTGTGGGTTACGACTTTACCAAAGCTGATACCGAAATTCTGCGATATCGCAAAGTGAAACAGAAAAATCAGGAGTTTTTCCAGATTGTACTTTCCAATACTCCTTTCTATGCCGAAATGGGTGGACAGGTTGGAGATAGTGGTACACTTAAATCAGAATATGGCGTAATTGAAATTATCGACACCAAGAACGAAAATAACCTCGCTGTACATATTGCCAATAAATTACCGGAAGACCTTACAGAAACATTTACGGCTACTATCGATATTGAAAAACGGAAATCCACCGAATGTAATCACTCTGCAACTCACTTGTTGCACGAAGCCTTACGCGAAGTGCTGGGAACTCACGTTGAACAAAAAGGTTCGTTTGTAAGTCCTGAGGCTTTGCGTTTCGACTTTTCGCACTTCCAAAAACTGACAAAAGAAGAAATTCGTGCTGTGGAAGCAATTGCCAACCGCAAAATACGTGAGAATTATCCATTAGTAGAAAAACGCGAAACTCCAATTGCCGAAGCGCAGGCTATGGGAGCAACGGCATTATTTGGCGAAAAATATGGCGAAACCGTACGTGTTATCCGGTTCGGAAGTTCTGTTGAACTTTGTGGTGGAACACACGTAAATGCTACTGGAAATATAGGGATGGTGCGTATCGTTGCTGAAACATCCATTGCTGCCGGTATACGTCGTTTGGAAGCAATCACAGCCGAAGGTGTGGAAAAATTACTTGATGAACAACAGGATTTTATTGCAGATGCCCGCGATTTTTTCAACAATACACCCGATTTATTGTCAGCCATTCAAAAATCGATTGAAGAGAATAGCGAATTGAAGAAACGTGTAGAAGATTTTATGCACGATAAAATCATGAATCTCCGCGATATTCTTATTGAAGAAGCAAAAATAATCAATGGAATTAAAGTAATTCGGGTTGAAGCGGAATTGCCGGTAGATGCAGTGAAGACATTAGCGTTTCAGGTACGAAATATTTTGAAAGATAATTTATTCTTTGTAGCTGGTTGTGTTTTCGACGGTAAACCTTCGATTACAATTTTACTTTCCGATGATTTGGTCGCAAAAGGATTTAATGCGGTAGCCATAGCCCGCGAAGCTGCCAAAGAGATTCAGGGTGGCGGCGGCGGTCAACCTTTTTTTGCAACCGCAGGCGGTAAAAACACGGACGGAATTAAAAGAGCGGTCGAAAAAGCGCTCGAAGCGGTGAAATAAAAAAACCTTTGATTAAATTGAAAAAGAGGAATTTCCATAGAGGAGATTCCTCTTTTTAAATATTCTGACAATGAAAAATTTAAAAAACAAAATGAAAATATTATTTCCATTTATTTGTTTATTATTTTCAATTGTTGTTCGTATATTTGCACTCAAATATAATTACTTATGAGAACAATACAGTTCAATGTACCGGATGATTTAGATTTGAAAGATTTCGATTTTTCAATGATAGTTGCTTCAAAGTTATATGAGGATGGCAAATTGTCTTCGGGGCAAGCAGCCGAAATAGCAGGTTTGTCGAAACGCGCATTTATTGAATTATTAGGCCGTTATGGTGTTTCTGTTTTTAGTAAATCCATTTCCGATTTACATTCCGATATAGCAAATGCGTAGCATAGTTATCTCTGATACAAGTAGTTTAATCCTTTTCGATAAAATAGCAGAACTTGAACTATTGAATAAGGTTTACAACTCAATTATTACCACCCCTCAAATTGCAGCTGAGTTTGGAAAGTCATTGCCCGATTGGATTCTTATTATGGAAGTGAAAGATAAAAAGTATCAGGAATTCTTAGAAACGCAAGTCGATTGGGGTGAAGCAAGTGCCATTGCTTTAGCCAAGGAGATTCCGGATTCAATTTTACTGCTCGATGATTTAAAAGCTCGGAAATTAGCAAAAAAATTAAATATTAAATTCACAGGGACTTTAGGGGTTTTTCATAAAGCAAAGCAAGCTGGATATGTGGATAGAATTAAACCATTAATTGATAAATTGCTTTTGACAAACTTTCGTATTTCAGAGGATATAATCAATGAAATATTGAGAATAAATAACGAGATTTAGTTGATAGAATGAAATTTAGCATAGAACGGCAGTAAAAAACTTAGATAAAATAAAATAAAAAGATCAGAAACATAAGCGTTAGATGTATTGAAATAAATATAGGTACTTCTGAACAAAAAAAAGAGGAATTTCCATTGTGGAGATTCCTCTTTTAAGTATTTGAAAAATTAATTAGAAGCGATAGCGAACTCCCAGGCAGATGCCGTCATAAGAGGAATGAAAACCGGGTAAAACATAAATGCCCGGACGATAATCTAACGAAAGCTGTAATGGAATGTTGAAGTTGTATTCAATGCCCACTTGTCCAAGTATGCCCACTCCAAAGAAATTTTGATGAAATCCCACTGCTGCTCCCGCTCCGGCATACCAGTTGAACCCATCCGATAAGGCAGATAAATCCCAAACCCATTGATAAATACCGTTCAGGGCTATACCCCAGTTACTCAGCCCTAAATCTAATTCAAGCCTGTTCGCATTTCCTAATGGATGCTGATACGAAAGCTCAGCACCATATCCAAATCTTAAACCAATGGCTTTGCCATCAACTTGTGCATTCATTGCACATGCAATACTTACTAATAAAGCAAGTGTAACAATAATTTTTTTCATACGTTGACTTTTTAAATTATTAAATATTCGAGATTTAATTTTAAATTAATGTTAATGCAAAAATAGAATAGTTTTTTAAATTAATTGATATTTTTTGGATATTTTTTTTGAGTTTATAGGTGTTAATTTATTAAAAGTTTAGTTATCAGCAATATTCTAAAGTAATATACATTAAAACAACAAAACGCCTAATTAGTTTTTCGGCTGATCATTAGTATTGTAGATGCAGATGTATACATAGGTAGTTTTAAAATTTCATTTTGAATGCAAAGACTGCTAAGTTGCTATCGGTAGGTTGATTGCAAATGTGTTTGATAGGCTGATTGTTGAAAATATTTAACTTGCTGTCCTTTGCTTTTTGTTTAAAAAACCTCCAGCAATAGTATAATTGTTGATTTATATGACTATCGGGTTTTGCACCCAAAGCCTGTATCATTGGCAAATAATCAATTTTGGCGATACGAATAATGTAATCAATGATATGTAAAAAAGGAGAAATAAGGGAATAAGGTAAGATTTCATTGATTATTTTTTTTCTATTAAGGTTTTAAAAATTGAAAATAAGGTTTTGAAATATGATAATCGCTGACTGTGTGGAGTTTATTCAAATTAACAATGTAGTAATTGTTGTTTTAACCTTATATAGAACGCAAAAATCATTCCGATAGCTATCGAAGCCAAGAATCAAGAGCCATCCCGATAGCTATCGGGAACAGTAGATTAACGCGTTACAAATTATTATGTCAGATTAATTCGTACTATTTAATAGAGAATATTGTTAACCCTAACCATCTAAACCTTGTTGCATTAGCCAATTTCGTCATTATTTTCGAGTTTGCAAATAATTATGGATAGAAATGATTTTTTGATTGAACAAGTTCAATCAAAAAATCAAAGTGGGTGCATAAGCCGATAGTCATTTTGATTTATAAGGTTTAGTACGTAAATTAACAGTATGATAAGATGTTTTTTAACGACACAATGTACTCTCAGCAGCAAATAAAATTGACACAAATATTCATGCTTTCCCATTATAGAGTGCCCCAAAAAGTCTTTGCACTTACATTAACCAAGTAACAGAATTAAAAAACTTAACTTTTTATTATTGAGAAAGCTACTATGTGGAGTATGCCATTTTAGCTATGAAAATTAAAGCATTAAAGAATAAATTCTTTAATTTAAAAATTTTGCGTAAATTTGTGCCTGAAAAATATTACATTCAATTCACATAAATCAACGTTAATAAAACCCGGAAGGTATGGAAAATACCGTGATAAAATTTGCAATGGGTACTTGTGGTATCGCTTCAGGAACACAAGATATCCTTCATTATTTCGACAAAGAACTTGCAAGACTTCATTATCCTGCTCAATTAGTGAAAACAGGTTGTATGGGTCATTGTTATGCAGAGCCAACCATTTCCATTTCGCTCCCCAATCAGGAACCTGTTATGTTTGGTAACGTGAATGAGCAGCGTGCACGTGAGATTATCGATAATTTCCTCATTAGGGGCGACAAAGTAGAAGGGATTATATCGCCCGAAGCCGATTTCAGCCGGAAACAACAACATATTGCGCTTCGCAATTGTGGAAATATTGATCCTGAAAATATTCATAATTATATCGAAAATGAAGGATATAAGGCTTTAATCAAATGCCTGACAAGCATGAAGCCCGAAAAAATAATATCCGAAATAAAAATTTCGGGTTTACGCGGACGCGGAGGTGGCGGTTTTCCTACGGGCATTAAATGGGAAAGTACACGAAAGTCGAAAAGTAATCAGAAATATGTTGTTTGTAATGCCGATGAGGGAGATCCCGGAGCTTTTATGGACCGTTCGGTACTTGAAGGTGATCCTCATATTGTAATCGAAGCGATGGTTATTTGCGGCTATAGTATTGGTGCAAATAACGGATTGGTATATATACGTGCAGAATATCCGCTTGCTATCAGTCGGTTGAAAACTGCTTTATTACAGGCAAGGGAACAAGGATTTCTCGGAAAAAATATTTTGCAATCAGGATTCGATTTTGATATCGAAATACGCTATGGAGCAGGAGCATTTGTTTGCGGTGAGGAAACAGCCCTGATTCATTCGATGGAAGGAAATCGCGGAGAACCCACATTCAAGCCACCTTATCCATCAACTCAGGGTTATATGGGGAAACCTACTTGTGTGAACAATGTGGAAACATTTGCCAATGTGCCGGCAATAATTCGCAATGGCGCAGCTTGGTTTGCAGGTATAGGAACCGAAAAGTCCAAAGGAACCAAGGTTTTCGCATTAGCCGGGAAAATAAAACGCACCGGTCTGATAGAAGTCCCCATGGGAACCACTTTAAGAGAAATTATTTTTGAAATTGGAGGGGGAATAAAAGGCGGCAAAAAATTTAAAGCCGTCCAAACCGGCGGTCCTTCGGGCGGATGTCTGAGCGAAAAATATTTAGACACACCCATTGATTATGATAATTTATTGGTGGCGGGTTCAATGATGGGTTCCGGAGGAATGATAGTGTTGGACGAGGATGACTGTATGGTGTCGATGGCAAAATTTTATCTCGAATTTTCAATTGATGAATCATGTGGTAAATGTGCCCCCTGTCGTATCGGCAACAAACGTTTGCACGAAATGCTCGAAAAAATTACCGAAGGGAAAGCAGAAATGAACGATGTGCAAAAAATCAGAGACCTCTCCAAGGTAATTAAAGACACCTCGCTGTGCGGATTGGGACAAACATCCCCGAATCCCGTACTTTCCACCCTCAATCAGTTCGATGATGAATATGTGGCTCATATCAAAGATGGACAGTGTATTGCCCGTCAGTGTAAAAATTTGATTCATTACGTCATTATTCCCGAAAATTGTACCGGATGTACGGTTTGTTTCCGCAATTGTCCCGTCGAAGCAATTTATGGAGACAAGGGGCAAGTACACAATATACTTGATAATCAATGTATTAAGTGTGGTATTTGTTTGTCGAAATGTAAGTTTAATGCTATTGTCATCAATTGAAAAAACAATTGTAGCATAAGAATTTCCATCTTTTGGACAGAAAAGCAACATTACAATTTTTTGTCTTAATTCTTTAATCTTTGTTCTAAAAAAATATGAAAGTAAACATCAAAATAGACAACAAACAGCATAGTGTACCCAAAGGTCTTACTGTTCTTGAAGCTGCTCAGCTGGCAGGGATTGATATTCCAACCCTGTGTTATATGAAATTACACGATATCAACATTGAAAACAAACCCGGTGCCTGCCGTATTTGCGTTGTGGAGGTAGCCGGTCGAAAAAATTTAGTTCCATCTTGTTGTTCCGAAGTTGAAGAAGGGATGGACATAAAAACACATTCGATAAGGGTTATCAATGCACGCCGAACGGTGATGGAATTAATACTTTCCAATCATCCTGCCGAGTGTCTCACTTGTTCCAAATCGGGCGACTGCGATTTGCAAAGCATGGCTGATAGGTTGGGAATACGCGAAATTCATTACCAGGGCGAAAAAACAGTTAACCGCAAAGGAAACTCTCCTGCCATATCAAGAGACCCGAATAAATGTATTTTGTGTCGTCGGTGCGAAATGATGTGTAACGAGGTGCAGACGGTGGGTTGTCTGTCGGCGGTGAAACGAGGTTTTCATTCGGTTGTTACTCCTGCTTTCGACAGGGATTTAATCGACTCTGTATGTACATTTTGCGGACAATGTGTGGCGGTTTGTCCTACCGGCGCCCTTACCGAAAGAGACGAAACAGCCAAGGTGGTTCGTGCACTTTCGGACCCGACCAAAACGGTTATTGTTCAAACAGCCCCGGCAGTGCGGGCTGCATTGGGAGAAGAATTCGGGAATACTCCCGGTACTTTGATGACCGGAAAGATGGTGGCTGCTTTGCGCCGGCTGGGTTTTCATTATGTGTTCGATACCGATTTTGCCGCCGACCTCACCATCATGGAAGAAGGCACCGAGCTGCTCCGCCGCCTGAAAGCGCATCTGGCAGGAGACGAAACAGTTAAATTACCTATACTGACTTCCTGTTGCCCTTCCTGGATCAACTTTTTTGAATATCAGTTCCCCGATTTGTTGGATATTCCTTCCACAGCCCGTTCGCCCCAGCAAATGTTTGGGGTGATTGCCAAAACCTATTTTGCCGATTTACTCAAAATTGAACGGCACAATTTAATAGTAGTTTCCATTATGCCCTGTGTAGCTAAAAAATACGAACGCGGAAGACCCGAGTTTCAACAAAACGGAAATCCGGATGTCGATATCGTTCTAACTACACGCGAGTTAGCGCAGTTGATAAAACTGTGTAATATCGATGTGAATTCGTTAGAAGACGAAGAATTTGATCAACCCATGGGCGAGTCGACCGGAGCGGGTGTTTTGTTCGGAACTACAGGCGGTGTGATTGAAGCAGCTGTGCGTACCGCTTACGAATTGCATACCGGTAAAACACTTGAAAAAGTAGAGTTCGAAGAATTAAGAGGCATGGAGAATTTACGCGAAGCGACCATCGATTTCGACGGCTTGCCCATCAAGATAGGAATTGCTCACGGTCTGGGCAATGCGCGTAAATTACTGCAAGATATACGGTCGGGGAAAAGCCATTACCACGCCATCGAAATTATGTCGTGTCCCGGTGGTTGTATCGGCGGTGGCGGACAACCCTACCATCGCGGTAATGTCGAAATTCTCAAAAAACGCCAGTTGGCGTTGTATTCAGAAGATAAATCGAAAGCGATACGAAAATCACACGAAAATCCGTTTATCATTTCGCTTTACAAAAACTTCCTCGGCGCACCCAACAGTAATCTGGCTCATCTGCTTCTACACACACATTATTTCGATAAAAAAGACTGATTATGATAACACTCTCTGAAACATCCAATAATTTTCTACACGAATTGTGTAAAAAATACCGCAACGATGAGCACGAATTAATTAATGTGTTACACGAAGCACAGGAGGCGCTGGGTTATTTACCCATCGAAGTGCAGCATAAAATAGCTTCGGAACTTAACATTCCCGATGCAAAAGTATATGGTGTAGTTACCTTCTATTCGTTTTTTACAATGACGCCGAGAGGAAAATTCCCGGTATCTATTTGTATGGGAACAGCTTGTTACGTAAAAGGGAATGAACTGATCCTCGATGAATTTAAACGCCGACTGAATATTAAAGCGGGCGAAACTACCAAAGATGGAATTTTTACGCTTTCAACGCTACGTTGTGTTGGTGCCTGTTCTTTAGCACCGGTGGTTTCAATCGGCGAAAAAGTTTTCGGTAATGTTACAGCACTGCAGGTAAAGAAAATAATAGACGAATACGTAGAAAAAGCGGAGGAAATGCATTAGCAAGGGGGCATGCCCCCTTGATTTCTGGTTTCGGGTTTCGCGTCCCGATA
>JAURYY010000303.1 GCA_030653695.1 Paludibacter sp.
TTGAAAATGCCGAAGTTCTTTTTACAGGAATGATTGACAGGTTTTCCCTATGGAGCAAAACCCGTTACGAGCAGGTAAAAATGCCCGCTACTGATTTTGCACAATTGCTAAAAGAAAGAATGATGAAACCCCTAACCCCTAAAGGGGAAATATATTAGTTTTATCAATTCAAATACCATGAACATAAATAAAGGAAAAAATGAAAACGAAGGTAATTTAATCCCCCTTCAGGGGTTAGGGGTAGTCTATCATACACCTGCATTGCTCAGCGAAACCATTGATGGATTAGATATTAAACCCGGTGGCGTGTATGTTGATGTTACGTTTGGTGGCGGTGGTCATTCAAAAGAAATTTTGAAACATCTGAACTCTGAAGGTAAATTGCTTGGATTTGATCAGGATTTAGATGCAATAAAGAATATAATAAACGACAAACGCTTTGTTTTTGTACGAAGTAATTTCAGATACATGAAAAATTTTCTTCTGTATCACGAAATTGACAAAGTGGACGGAATTTTGGCCGATTTGGGTGTTTCGTCGCATCATTTTGATAGTGAAGATCGGGGGTTTTCGTTTCGCTACGATGGAGAATTAGATATGCGAATGAACACGGAATCGATACCTACAGCTGCACAAATACTGAATACGTACCCGGAAGAAAAATTAGCAGACGTGTTTTATCTGTATGGAGAATTGCACAATTCGAGACGAATAGCGCATGCAGTAGTACAAGCCAGAGCCAATGAACCATTTGGGAGAATATTTCAGTTTATTGAAGTGCTGAAACCTTTTTTCTCAAGAGAAAAGGAAAAGAAAGATATGGCAAGGGTTTTTCAGGCACTGAGGATTGAAGTAAACCACGAAATGGATGTGCTTAAAGCATTGCTTGAACAAAGTTTGCAGGTTTTAAAACCCGGTGGTCGGTTGGTGGTACTGACTTATCATTCGCTCGAAGACCGTTTGGTGAAGAATTTTTTTCGCAGCGGAAATTTTGAGGGTAAATTAGAAAAGGATTTTTATGGAAATATCATAACACCTTTGAAAGTTATAAACAACAAAGTAATAATAGCTGACGATGCTGAAGTAGCAAGAAATCCGAGAGCAAGAAGCGCGAAGTTGAGAATTGCGGAAATGGGTTGAGAAGTTTGAAGGGTTTGAAAGAGCATTTTTTCGATTATAATTTTTTTCGAATTTATAGGAATGTGTAAATTGCAAGTAAAATAATGAATTGGATTAAGAATATATTAGAAACAATCAAGGGAAATGAAGATTTTACGGAAATAAAATCGAGTAGTTTTCGCGATTTTTTAAATGGAACATTTTTCACCAATAAGTTTTTCAAAAGACAAATCATATTGATAATAATGATTTTCTTACTGATTATTTTTTATGTTGATAACCGATATTATTGTGAAAAGCAACTTTATACAATTATTGAACTTGAAAAAAAAATTAAGGATGTTAAATATGAGTCACTTACAATTTCGGCTCAATTAATGAAAATAACCCGTCAGTCGAATATTGTTAAAATGGTGAATGAAAGAGGGATAAACCTGACAATTATAAAAACACCCCCAATTGTGATAGATACAACAGCAAACAGCGAAAACCCCGTAAATTAACAATATAATATTGATATTGCATCGGCAAGCAAATGACTGACAAACGTTCAAATATTGTTTTTAAGTTTGGAATAGTATATATATTAATATGTATAGCATTCCTGATGGTTATTTACAGGATAGTGGTGATTCAGTTTGTTGAGCGTAGTAACTGGTTGGAGTTGGCAGATAAACAAAAAAAAACCGATGTCATCGTAAAAGCTAACAGAGGCAATATTTTTGCAGCCGATGGGCGCTTAATGGCAAGTTCAATTCCTACTTATTACGTTTATATGGACATGCGGGTGCCGGCTTTGAGAGAAGATGATGGTAAACTTTACAAAGAAAACATTGACACACTTTCTGTTGAATTATCCAAATTTTTCGGAGATAAAACAGTGCGTGAATACAGAGATATGCTTAACAAAGGTTATCGCGACAATAAGGCAGAATTAAAATTGCATCCCAAACGAATATCTTATTCACAACTGAAAGACTTGCGGCAATTGCCGTTATTTAAACTCGGGCGGATTAAAAGTGGATTGATTGCCAAGGAGTTATTTCAAAGGGTACGTCCATTCAGTTCTTTAGCATCACGTACTATTGGCGATATATATGCCGATGAAGCAAAAGGCGGAAAAAACGGCATTGAAATGTTTTTTAATAAAGAATTATTGGGTATGCCCGGACTTTCGACAAAACAGAAAGTGGCTAACCGCTATGAAGAAACTATACAGGTAGAGCCGACTGATGGAATGGATATACTGACCACCATTGATATCGACTTGCAGGATATAGCTGAAAAAGCATTAGTTGACAGTCTTAAATCGTTCGATGCAGGTTCGGGATATGTCATTTTGATGGAAGTACATACAGGAGAAGTGAAGGCAATTGTGAACATGCAAAAAAATGCCGACAGCACTTATACTGAAAACACAAACGGAGCTGTAAGTGATAAAGTAGAGCCGGGTTCTACTTTCAAAGTGGTTTCGTTGATGGCAGTTATAGACGATGGCAGAGCAAAAATTACCGATACGATTGACACTGGAAGTGGTACCTACCCATTTGCAAACCGCATTATGAGAGATCACAACGCCTCAAAAGGAGGTTTTCACCGGATAACCCTTGCTCAGGCAATACATGGATCATCGAATATTGGGATTTCAAGAACCATTGTTAAAGCTTATGGCGAAAACCCATCCGAGTTTGTGGACAAATTATATAAAATGAAGATTCACAAATTAATGGATCTGGAGATTCCCGGCACCGCCAAACCGGAAATTAAACATCCCAAAAGAGACCCAAAAAAATGGTACAAAACCACCCTGCCCTGGATGTCGATAGGCTACGAAACACAGATTCCGCCCATTTACACACTGGCTTTTTACAATTCAATTGCGAATAATGGCAAACTGATTCGTCCATTTTTTGTAAAAGCGATAATGAAGAACGGACAAATAATCAAATCGTTCGATGCTGAAGTAATAAATCCTGCTATTTGTAAGCCTACCACTTTAGAAATAGTTCGCGAAACGCTGCTTGGAGTGATTGAAGGAGAAAAAGGGACAGCAAAAAATATGAAGTCGAAATTTGTGAGAATAGCCGGAAAGACGGGTACAGCACAAATATCGAAAGGCAAAAAAGGATATAAAAACGGTGGAACAAGTCATCAGGTATCGTTTTGCGGATATTTTCCTGCCGACAAACCGCTTTACACTTGTATTGTGGTTATTCGTGAACCGAAAAAAGGCTATCCATCGGGCGGGAAAATGGCAGGATCGGTATTTAAAAGTATTGCCGAACAGGTTATGTCGTTGAAATCAACATTAAATCCACAGAGTTTAAAAAACGACACTACACAAAAAATCAACTTAACTCCTGCCCTAAAATCGGGAAATTACCAAGCCATACAAACAGCGATGAGTTTTTTGAATATCAAAGAAGCACCAACAACAACTGCCGAATGGGTGCAGGTTCTCAATATTAATAAAGTAAATAAAATAACTCCTCTGTCTGTCAATAACAAAAAAATTCCTGATTTGAGCGGAATGGGTGCAAAAGATGCTTTATTTTTAATCAACAAATTAGGTTTAAGTGCACGCATAAGCGGTAGAGGAAAAGTTGTAACTCAAAATCTTAAACCCGGCTCAGAAACCAAAAAGGGTCAAATAGTAGTATTAACTTTAGAATAACTCAATGCAGAAATAAATTTAATACATTTAGCAATATGGTTTTAAAAGATATTTTGCAAAATATAATTGTCAGGAAAACAATTGGCAGTATTGAAATTGAAATTTCGGATATTCAGTTCGATTCAAGAAAAATTGAAACTAATTCAATTTTTCTTGCAACTCGCGGATCGGCTTCAGATGGACATTTATTTATTGATGCAGCCATCGGAAAGGGAGCAACAGCTGTCGTTTGCGAAAAGATTCCATCTGATATTATTTCGTCGGTAACATATTTAGAAGTTGATAACACAGCAGATGCGTTAGGCAAAATGGCTTCCGTTTGGTATGGTTTTCCTTCATCAAAACTTAAACTTATTGGTGTTACGGGAACAAACGGCAAAACTACAGTAGCCACATTGTTATACAAACTATTTCGTGAGTTAGGTTTTAAAGCCGGTTTGTTATCAACAGTTTGCAATTTCGTAAACGATACAATAATTGACGCCACTCATACTACTCCCGATGCATTAGCGCTGAATGAATTGCTGGCTCTAATGGTGAATGCCGGATGTGAATACGCTTTTATGGAGGTAAGTTCACATGCTGTGGATCAACGCCGTATAGCAGGTCTCGAATTTAATGGTGCTATTTTCACTAACATTACCCGCGACCACATTGATTATCATCTTACATTCGAAAATTACCTGAAAGCTAAAAAGCAATTTTTTGATGACTTATCGTCAGATGCTTTTGCGCTGACAAATGCTGACGATAAAAACGGATTGGTCATGCTTCAGAATTCAAAAGCGAAAAAATTTACCTATTCATTGCGCACACTTGCCGATTTCAAAACCAAAATTCTGGAACATGGATTTGATGGTATGTTGCTTAATATGAATGATGTAGAAGTTCATGTTTCATTTATCGGCAAATTCAATGCAAGTAATTTAACAGCAGTGTTCGGAACAGCAGTTTTACTCGGTCAGGACAAATTAGAGGTTTTAAGAATTTTAAGCACATTGCATTCCGTTTCAGGGCGTTTCGAAACACTCAGGGCTCCTTCGGGATATACGGCAATAGTGGACTATGCCCATACTCCCGATGCATTGAATAATGTAATTACCACCATCAATCAGATACTACAGGGTGGCGGAAGATTAATAACCGTAGTAGGATGCGGCGGCAATCGCGACAAAGGAAAACGCCCTATGATGGCTCGCGAAGCAGTGGATGGCAGCTGGAAGGCGATTCTCACTTCGGATAATCCGCGGTTTGAAGAACCTCAGGATATATTGAACGACATGATAGCAGGTTTAGATATTTTACAGAAAAACAAAAGCTTGGTAATCGTTGACCGACGCGAAGCCATCAAAACTGCCTGTGCGCTTGCTCAAAAAGGAGATGTAGTATTAGTTGCCGGCAAAGGGCATGAAGATTACCAGATTATTAAAGGCGTGAAACATCACTTCGATGACAGAGAAGAGGTAAAGAAATGTTTTTGATGTGGTGATGTGATGATAGGGTGATGTGACGATGAGATGATGTGGTGAAAATTGAAGAAAAATATGAATTATCAATTATTAATTATGTATGCTGTACCATTTATTTACTTACTTAGACAAGTATTTTGACATTCCCGGAGCCGGAATGTTCAATTATATTTCGTTTCGAACAGGGTTGGCATTTATTCTTGCTTTGGCAGTTTCAACACTTATCGGAAGAAGAATAATCAATTATTTGCAAAAAAAACAAATAGGTGAAACCATTCGCGACCTTGGATTAGAGGGACAAATGAGCAAAAAAGGGACTCCTACAATGGGTGGAATTATCATTATACTGGCTATTTTGATACCTACTTTATTGCTGACAGCTTTGAATAACACCTATACAATTCTGATGATTGTAACTACAGTATGGTTGGGAATTATAGGTTTTACAGATGACTATATAAAAGTTTTCAAAAAAGATAAAAAAGGATTGAGCGGTAAATTCAAAATTATCGGACAGGTTGGATTAGGTTTAATTGTAGGGCTAACCATGTATTTGAGCCCTGATATTGTTATTCGTGAAAATATTGAAGTAAAAGGTGATAAAACGCGTGTTGAAGATGTACTCTATGCCAAAAAAGATATTAAATCGACTAAAACGACAATCCCCTTTTTTAAAAATAATAACTTAGATTATGCCAATTTATTTAGCAAAGCCGGTGAAAATGCGCAGAAGTATGGTTGGATATTATTTGTTGTGGTAGTAATTTTTATTGTTACTGCTATTTCGAATGGAGCAAATCTGACAGATGGATTGGATGGACTTGTTACCGGTTCTTCGGCAATCATTGGGGTTATTTTGGGTATCCTTGCCTATGTTTCGGGCAATATTAATTACGCAGGTTATCTGAATATCATGTATTTGCCTGGAACAGGAGAGTTGTTGGTTTTTGCCGGTGCGTTTATTGGAGCTACTATAGGTTTTCTTTGGTACAATGCTTTTCCTGCACAGGTTTTTATGGGCGATACGGGAAGTCTTACGCTTGGTGGAATTATTTCGGTGTTTGCAATTGCCATTCACAAAGAATTATTAATCCCCATTTTGTGTGGTGTGTTTATTATCGAAAATCTGTCGGTAGTATTGCAGGTGGGTTATTTTAAATTAACCAAACTAAAATATGGTGAAGGTAGGCGTATGTTTAAAATGGCACCGCTTCATCATCATTTTCAGAAAAAGGGAAATTCAGGAATAAATGCCATATTTCAGCGTCCAATGCAGGCTATGCCCGAATCAAGAATTGTAATTCGGTTTTGGATTGTCGGAATTATTCTGGCAGCGGTAACAATTATAACGTTGAAAATAAGGTAGACCCCTGACCCCTAAAGGGGAAAAATGGGAAATTCAGTAAAAATAAATAATTCAACAAGCAAATGTAATTTAATTTCCCTTTAGGGGTTAGGGGTAGTATTTATGGGCAGAATAGTAATTTTAGGTGGCGGCGAAAGTGGTGCCGGAGCTGCCGTTTTAGCAAAAATACAGGGCTTCGATGTTTTTCTTTCCGATATGTCGGAAATTAAACCTCAATACCGTGAAATGCTTGACAAATACAGCATTTTGTGGGAAGAGAAACAACATACGCTTGAAAAAATTCTTAATGCAGACCAAATCATTAAAAGTCCTGGCATTCCAGATAATGCACCACTGATAAAAAAACTAAAAGCGCAAGGTACACCGGTAATTTCGGAAATTGAATTTGCGGGTCGATATACCAAAGCAAAAATGATTTGTATAACAGGGAGTAATGGTAAAACCACAGTAACATCGCTTATTTATCATATTCTGAAAAATGCAGGTTTAAATGTGGGATTAGCCGGAAACATTGGAAATAGCTTGGCTTTTCAGGTGGCGACCAAATCGTTCGAGTACTATGTGGTCGAATTAAGCAGTTTTCAGCTCGATGGCATGACTGAGTTTAAAGCCGATGTTGCCATCCTGTTGAATATTACACCTGATCATTTGGACAGATACGATTACAATTTTCAGAATTATGTCGATTCAAAATTCAGGATAACTCAGAATCAGACCGATCAAGATGCATTTATTTTTTGGGAAAACGATCCGGTAATCAAAAAAGAAGTAGAAAAAAGAAAAATAAGCGCATCACTGTATCCATTTGCATTAGAAAAAAGTGAAAAATCAAAAGCATTTATCGAAAAAGATGATCTCGTGATAAAAACCCTTAAAACGTTATTTACAATGCCGGTATCTGAATTAGCTCTAAAAGGTATGCATAATACCTATAACTCAATGGCAGCAGGACTTGCAGCCTCAATCGTTCATGTCAAAAAAGAAAATATCCGTCAGTCACTTCAAGATTTTCAAGGAGTTGAACACCGGTTAGAATATGTAGCTACGGTACGTAATGTAATTTTTATTAACGACTCAAAAGCTACAAATGTAAACTCATGCTGGTACGCATTACAAAGCATGAAAACGCCGGTTGTGCTCATTTTGGGGGGAACCGACAAAGGCAATAATTATTCTGAAATAGAGGAATTAGTGCGCAATAATGTAACGGGGTTAATTTTTCTGGGAACAAACAATGAGCCTCTTCATAAATTCTTCGATGGAAAAAAGAAAAATATTATTGATGTGAGATCGATGGAAGATGCTGTGAAAGAAGCTTATAGAATTGCATCGCCAGGCGATACCGTGTTATTGTCGCCGTGCTGTGCAAGTTTCGATTTGTTCGAAAATTACGAAGACAGAGGCAGACAGTTTAAAACCAATGTAAGGAATCTTTAGGATATTTTGCTGCGCGTAATTTGCCGCTATAAAATTTCTTTTTGAAAGATATGCCGAAAAACACAATCAACCAACAATGGGGCATGCCCCATTGCTAACAACAATCCAATATGGAATCGTTTTTAAAAAAATACATGAAGGGTGACCCAATCATTTGGATGGTTTTTGTTCTATTGTGCTTATTTTCAGTGGTCGAAATGTACAGCGCATCGAGCACCTTAGCTTATAAAGCTTCGAGCTATACTGCGCCGGTGTTGCGCCACGTATTATTTTTACTCACGGGTGTTGCTTTTGTTTTTGGTGTCCAGTTTCTCAAACTATATCAAATCAGGATATTTTCGTATATAGGTTTGCTCATCTCGTTTGTTTTACTCATATTTGTTATGTTTAAAGGAACGAGTGCAAACGAGGCAACGCGTTGGTTATCCATAGGTGGCTTCCAGTTTCAGCCTTCAGAAATTGCCAAAATTTCGGTTATTATTGTTGCAGCAGATTTAATATCCAGGATAAAAAACAAGAAAAGGGATGAATGGAAATACTTTGGATATATAATAACTATACTCATTGTTGTTTGTCCGCTAATTTTATTCGAAAACTTTTCTACCGCTTTTCTTTTGTTTTTTGTGGTATTTGTCATGTTGTTTGTCGGTAATATCTCATTGATAAAATTAACTCTTCTGGCTGCAACAATATTTTTTGTGGGTTTTACGGCTTTCGGCACCATTAAAGCAGTTCCAAAAGAGTCAATGCCAAAAATGTTCGACCGCGCATATACCTGGGTGGGACGTATTGAAAGACATTTTAATGAATCAAAAAGCAAAACTGCAAAATATGAAATTAATGATGAAAATCTCCAGGTACAACATGGCAAAATAGCGATAGCTCGGGGAGGTGTTTTTGGAGTATTTCCAGGAAACAGTGTCGAGCGCGACTTCCTTCCTCAGGCTTATTCCGATTTTATTTATGCCATTATTCTTGAGGAAACAGGTTTGATTGGTGGAGTTTTTGTAATTTTACTTTTTCTTATTTTGCTGTTCAGAGCAGGGCGACTTGCAACAAAAAGCTCAACGGTTTTTCCGGCTGTTTTGGTTATAGGACTTTCATTATTGCTTGTAATTCAAGCATTTATAAATATGGCTGTTGCCGCAAGTTTAATTCCGGTAACAGGACAGCCATTGCCAATGATCAGCAGAGGCGGAACATCAATCATTGTAACCTGCATTTATTTTGGAATTATACTTGCCATAACCCGACAATTGAAAGAAGAGCAACTAAAATCGGGACAAAATACAGCAAATATTCCTCAGGTAAATCTGGAGGAGTTATAATACTTTAGGAAGCGGAACAGGCTCAGGCTTAGGCTCAGGAAGAGGAACGAGAAACACGAAACTAAATGGCGAAACATAAAGAAAGTTTAATCGAGAATACTATCACTGAATCCCCTTCAGAGTTTATCAGTCCTTTGAAGGAGGTTAACGATCAATACAGGTTTATCATCAGCGGTGGTGGAACAGGTGGACATATTTTCCCTGCAATCAGCATTGCTAATGCATTAAAAAATAAATTCCCCGATGCTGAAATACTTTTTGTAGGGGCAATAGGACGAATGGAAATGGAAAGAGTTCCTGCTGCCGGTTATCGCATCGAAGGGTTGCCGGTAAGCGGATTTGACAGGAAAAACCTACTTCGGAACATTAGAGTTCTGTTTAACTTAGTGATAAGCATTATCAAGGCTCGGCAGATTATCCGTAATTTTAAACCCGATGCGGCTATCGGAGTAGGAGGCTATGCAAGTGCTCCCACATTGAGAGCTGCATCTGCTTTTAATGTCCCGACACTGATACAGGAACAAAATTCTTATGCCGGAATTACCAATAAATTACTATCAAAAAAAGCCGGAAAAATATGTGTGGCTTATGATAATATGGAAAAGTTTTTCCCTGCCGGAAAGATCATAAAGACAGGAAATCCAGTTCGACAGGATTTATTTAATATTGCTCCAAAAGCCATAGAAGCTTACGAGTTTTTTGGTTTTACTCCCCAAAAAAAAACATTGCTGATCATTGGCGGTAGTTTAGGTGCAAGAACCATCAATCAAAGTGTTTCTGCATATCTTGAATTGCTTTCAAAATCGGACTTGCAGGTAATATGGCAGACCGGGAAATTTTATATCGAAAGCGCACTTAGTGCGGCTGATAAATTCAAATCCAAGACATTACTGATAACCGATTTTGTTTCTCGAATGGATTATGCTTATTCCATTGCCGATCTTGTAATTTCGCGTGCCGGAGCAAGTTCAATTTCGGAACTATGCCTGCTTGCAAAACCCGTTATCTTAGTGCCTTCGCCCAATGTGGCTGAGGATCATCAAACTCAGAATGCACTGGCGTTGGTTAACCGAAATGCAGCAGTTATGATTAAAGATGCTGATGCGAAAGAGCTGTTAATACCTAAAGCACTTAAAATTATAAACAATAAATTGGAATTGAATACTTTAAGTAATAACATCCTAAAATTGGCAGAAAAAGATTCAGCCGACCGAATAGCCAACGAAGTTATTAAACTCATAAAAAGTATATAATTTCATATTCTGAAAACTGTCATTGTTTTTTTGATTGACAAATTTTTAATAATTTTACACGCTGTTTTTTACTTCAAAAACGAATTATGGATAAATTTCCCAGATATTACTTTTTAGGCATAGGCGGCATCGGAATGAGTGCTTTGGCAAGATATTTCAAAACCAAAGGCTGTGATGTGGCGGGTTACGACCTCACCCAAACCAAGCTTACCGAAGACTTAAAATCGGAAGGAATTGAAGTTTATTATGATGACTCAATAGATAAAATTCCTGAAAAATATCGATTTGCTAAAAAAACATTGGTGGTGCTGACCCCCGCAATTCCGGATAATCACCCGCAATTAAAATATTTTCACGAAAACAATTATCAAATACTTAAACGCGCTGAAGTATTGGGACAAATCACCCGACAGAGTAAAGGAATTTGCATAGCAGGCACCCATGGAAAAACCACAACTTCGACCATTGCCGCACATTTGCTATATCAGTCCGCGGTAATGTGTAATGCTTTTCTGGGAGGTATTTCAAATAATTACAAAACAAATCTACTTCTGTCGAACGAAAGTAATCTGGTAGTTATAGAAGCTGACGAATATGACCGCTCGTTTCATCACCTTTTGCCCTATATGGCAGTAATAACTTCGGCCGATCCTGACCATCTGGATATTTATAAAACTCCACAGGCTTTTCGGGAGAGTTTCGAATATTTCACTTCGCTAATTCGTCCCGGAGGAGCATTAATTATGCGCAAAGGAATTGACGTTGAGCCAAAATTACAAAATGGAGTTAAACTATATACGTATTCGATGGACGATGGCGGTGACTTTTGTGCCGAAAATATCCGTTCCGTTCCTGGCGAAATGCATTTCGATTTTGTTACTCCTACCGAAAAAATATCGGATGTCCGGTTGGGCGTTCCGGTGAGAATTAACATCGAAAACAGTGTTGCAGCAATGGCAATAGCATGGCTCAATGGAGTTTCAAAAGAAGAATTGAGAGTTGGCATTTCATCTTACTCAGGGGTTTATCGCCGCTTTAATATTGTTTATAAGTCAGATTATGTGGTTTATATGGACGATTATGCCCATCACCCAAATGAACTAACAGCAAGTATAACATCGATACGTGAGCTTTTCGGCGACAAAAAAATTACAGGCATTTTTCAACCACATTTGTATTCGCGTACGCGCGATTTTGCAGCTGATTTTGCCGAGGCATTGTCATTGCTCGATGAGCTGATTTTGTTAGATATTTATCCTGCACGTGAATTACCGATTGATGGAGTTGACTCCATGCTGATATTTAAAGATGTGAAATTAGAAAACAAAACAATGTGTACAAAAGAAAATCTTTTGTCGTTACTTGAAAACAAACAACCCGAAGTTTTGGTAACCTTTGGGGCAGGTGATATTGACATAATGGTTCCGCTTATCAAAAATCAACTAAAAAGAATTGAAAAAGAGAATCAAAATTTATGAAAGCTCCGAAAATAAGCCATGTGTTCATTTCCCTGGCAATCTTTTTGCTTATCGGTTACCTTGGCTATGCTATAATTAGTTTTAAAGATAAGGACCATGAAATAATTTGTAAAGATTTAATAATAAGTTTCCCGGACAATGAAGCAAACAGATTGTTTTCGAAAAATGATATTTCGGAAATATTAGAGCATGCTGATCTTCATCCGATAGGAGAATCGTATAAAGATATTCAAACAGAGAAAATTGAAAAAAAATTACTGGAAATTTTTGAAATTTCTCAGACAGAATGTATCAAAACACCTTCGGGTAAAGTTTATCTTACTGTCAGGCAGCGAACCCCCAAGTTTTTGATAGCTGGTAATGAATGTTTTTATGTTGATAATAATAGGAAAATAATGCCCGTAACATTGAACCAGGCGATTTATTTACCTGTTGTTTCGGGATATATTACTAAATCGATGGCAGAGGGAATTCTTTTCGATTTTGTAAGTTTCATAGAAGAAAATCCGTTCTGGAGTGCTCAGATTGAGCAGATTTACGTAAAAAAAAATCTTGATGTCGAACTGGTTCCAAGAGTTGGAAATGCAGTAATTTTAATGGGAAAATTAGATAATTTCAGGGCTAAATTAGATAAGCTAAAACTATTGTACTCCAATGTATTAAATGAAATTGGCTGGGATAGATACAATATTATTAATTTACAGTACGAGAATCAGATAGTATGTTCTAAATCGGATAGCAAACCATTACAAACCAAAGAAGTTTTAATTCAAAAAAACGATACGATAAATAAAAAGTTATGATGGCAGAAAAATATGTAGTAATTGATATGGGAGGCTCCAGAATTTCGGCAATGGCTGCCGAAGTTCAGGAAAGTGGTATCATTAAAATTCTGTCGGTTGAGTCGTTGAATTCCGAAGATGTTCGGTACGGAATTGTTGATAACTCTTCAGGAGCATCATTCAAAATTAATGCATTGTTAAAACTGTTGAAAAATAGTGCTAAAATCCCGGATGTTGAACAAGTATCGGTCAGTGTGGGTGCAAAAAGCATGAAGAGTATTCATGTTACGATTCATCATTTTATTGGCGGAAATAAAGTAGTAACAGAAGAATTGCTTGCTGCAATGCACGAAGAAGCTGAAAATAAAATTACCGGCGAAAATGTTTTTGTTTTTGATGTTATCCCTATTTCATACTCACTCGATGGACAAAAGATGGACGAACCCGCAGGTAAAAACGGGATTCAGATAACAGGTAATTACTGTATTGTTTATGGCAATGTGCAAATAATTAATAAGTTGGACGATTGTTTTGACAGAACAGGAGTAATCATCGAAAACAGGTCGCTTGCCATGGAGGCTTTATCGGCTGTTTTACTTGACGATAACGAACGCGACAATGGCTGTGCCCTGATAAATTTTGGTGCTACCACAACCTCAGTAGGAATTTATTTTGATGGTGCTTTACAACATCTATTGATTATCCCTTTAGGTGGAAAAAATATTACAAAAGACATTCAGGAATTAGGCATTGGTGAACAAAATGCCGAAAAACTGAAGTGTTTGAAAGGTTGCGCCCTGAAATCTGCCGTAACTGATCCTATTTACGTATCAGTTAAATCTGAAAATCCTGAAGTGCCCAATATTAAAATATCCACTGAATTTCTATCCACTATCATTGAAGCCAGGTTAGATGAATTAATGCATCCTATAATAGACTTAATTACCAAACACAACAGCAAACTCAATGAAGGAATTGTAATTACAGGTGGTGGCTCCAAATTGAATCATCTGACTGATTTTTTAAATGAAAAAACTGATCTATATGTTAGGTTTGGTAATCATAATGACTGGATACAAGAGTTGGATGTTGACAAATATAGCGATAGAATATTTTCGCAATTGATAGGAACAATAACACTTGCACACGAATACCGAAAGACTCATCCGCTTGAGGATAAAAAAAGGAAGCCAAAAAAAGAACCAAAAATTAAAAGAGCAGCCTTCAAAGATATTATTATTAAATATTTCGAAGACGAAAATATTATGTAAAAAATCTTGATGCTAATTTTAAGATTTGGTAGATAAAAAATAGAGCTATAAAATTTAGAAGTGTTTTAAAAACAAAATTATAAGAGTGTAAACTATAAAAAAACAAATGAATATGAGTATCATAGATGAAAAATTACCGTTGGAATTACCACTCGTGGATACATCAATAATAAAAGTAATCGGAGTAGGCGGTGGAGGCGGAAATGCTGTAAATCACATGTATCAACAGGGAATAAAAGATGTGTCGTTTGTGGTCTGTAATACCGACAATCAGGCTTTGGATAAGTCGCCTGTACCCCTAAAAATACAATTAGGAGTTAATAAAACTGCGGGGCTTGGTGCCGGAGGCATCCCCGATGTTGCCCGTCAGGCTGCCGAGGAATCGATAGAGGAAATACAGAAAATATTTGACGACAACACCAAGATGGTATTTATTACTGCCGGTATGGGTGGCGGCACAGGAACCGGAGCTTCACCCGTAGTTGCCAAAGTAGCTCACGATCTGGGAATTCTTACAGTGGGTATTGTTACCATTCCTTTTGCTTTCGAAGGCATTCTGAAAATAAAACAGGCTCTTGAAGGCATTGCTGCATTAAGTCAACATGTTGATGCCATATTAGTGATTAACAATGAAAAATTAAAGGAAATTTATCCCGACCTTGAACTATCAAATGCATTTGCCAAAGCCGATGATGTGCTTACCAATGCTGCAAAAGGAATTGCCGAAATTATTACCATTCCGGGATATATCAATACCGACTTTGCAGATGTTTACAGCATAATGAAAGATGGCAAGGTGGCGATTATGAATACTGGATATGCCTCGGGCGAAAAACGGATCGCCAACGCCATTGAAGATGCATTGAACTCCCCACTATTGAACACAACCGATGTTAATGGTGCCGGTAAAGTGCTGTTGAGTTTATATTGTTCCACTACTCATCAGATAAAAATGGAAGAAGTGCAGCAAATACATGATTTTATGGCAAAAGTAGGCGATAATGTGCAGGTAATCTGGGGAGCCACTTTCGATGATAGCTTAGAAGATAAAGTTAAAATAACAATTATTGCAACAGGTTATGGTGTAAGTAATATTCCCGGAATGCCCGACTCCGCCTTAAATGGTAACAAACAAAATCAAAACAACCACCATACACTAACTGCTTTACAAAGTGTAGTATCGGCAATAAAAAGTTCAGGTACGGCAAAATCGGCTGAAGAAGATCAAATGAACAAAGTAATAGCACAGTATTACGGTAAACCAACTCAAAAGAAATCAACTTCATCAATTGAAATAGAAACAAATGATTTGGATGTTACGCTTGATGAAATTAATTTGGATGAGTTGGAGGATGAACCAACACTAAAAAAAGTAGAAAGCACCCCTTCGTGGAGAAGATTTATGAAATAGTAAGATAATGTGCCAATTTATTAATGTGCCAATGTGCTAATGTGCCAATAATGTAATATAATATTTTGATAATTGGTTAATTTGGTATAAACTGATGTATAATTTGTGGTTTTGTAAAATTAAATAATGAAATTTATGAACGAACTATTCGATAAGGTAAGCGGAGATATTAAGACCGCCATGTTAGCCCGCGATAAAGTAGCGCTTGAAGCCCTGCGTGGCATGAAAAAGGAATTTCTGGAAGCTAAAACTGCAAAAGGAAGCGATGGAAATTTAACCGATGATGTGGCGGTGAAGATAATACAAAAAATGCTAAAACAGCGCAAAGAATCGGCTCAGATTTATACAGAACAAAACCGTCCTGAATTAGCAGCAACAGAACTTGCCGAAGCTTCAGTAATTGAAAAGTATCTACCGGCTCAAATGTCTGATGCCGAATTGGAAGCAGCTGTTGCAGCCATTATTGCACAAGTTGGAGCTGCCGGACCGCAGGATATGGGCAAAGTGATGGGTGTTGCCTCAAAGCTATTAGCAGGAAAAACCGAAGGAAGACTCATTTCGGAAAAGGTGAAAGCGTTGCTGGCGAAGTGATTGTGAATGGAGTTGACAAAGGGCTGTATATTTTTATGGAAAAGTTGAAGTCGGACGAAAACAGGATAAACACCCTTAAATTGACAGTTGCCGACAACGCAATGCCGAATGTATCTGGCGGATATATAACAAAAGCCGACAAGACAACCGGCGGCGATACTGTAGCTTGGACTATGACAGCTTACAACGGCGCATCCATAAATCTTATTCACGAAAGCCCGAAGCCGGCAGAAATAACTACGCAGCAAAACACCTATATTTTCAATGTGTTTAATTCGCTGAGAAGTGTAATGACTGCCCAAAACAGCTCAATACTTACCGGCTATCCTTCAATAATCGATGTCCCGAGTTTTGTCGATTTTTATGCTGATAAACGAATTCAGTTCCAATGTGGATGGATATCATTTCAGTACCTATTTTCATAAAGACAGAAATGGGAAATTAAGAGCCGGTCCAGTTTGGGATTTTAACCTAACTTATGGTAACGATTTGTTTGTTTATGGATTAAATCGAAGTTTATCAAATGTATGGCAATTTGACAATAACGACAACACCGGACCCAGATTTTGGAAAGACCTTTTCACGAATGCGACTTTCAAATGTTACCTTACCAAACGCTGGGTGGAACTTATTGTGGCAAACCAACCGCTTAATTATACCGTTATTGCCAACTGCATCGACCAAGTAGTAAGTCAAATTTCGGAAGCAGCCGTGAGAGAACAGACTTTATGGAACAAAGTCGGGAATCATGCAACGCAGATCAGTTCGCTGAAAACATGGATACAAACCCGAACCAACTGGCTAAACACACAACTAAACAACTTTCAGGCGTGTGCCAGTATTTCAACTCCGGCTTTGGTGATTTCTAAAATTCACTACAATCCGGTTTCTTCTGGTTCAATTCTTAGCGACAGTTTGGAGTTCATTGAAATTTCCAATAACAGCAATCTCACTGTAAACCTGACGGGATATTATTTTCGTGAATTGGGCTTTACATATCAATTTCCTGCAAATTCAACCATCTCGGCAAATCAGAAAATATTTCTCGCAGCAAATGCCAAGTTTTTCGAATTGATGTATGGATTGAAATCATTCGGACAGTTTACCCGCACCTTATCCAACAAATCTCACAAATTGATGCTTGTCGATGGTTTTGGCAATGTGATTGACTATGTAGAATATGCCGACAGTTCGCCCTGGCCCATCGAAGCTGATGGCAATGGTGCTTATCTTGAACTTCAAAATTTGAATGCCGACAATAGTTTGGCTTCAAACTGGACTGCTTCAAACAAAGGTTTAAGTGCCAACAATCTCATTTTCGAAGATGAAGTAAAAATATATCCAACACCGGCTCAAGCAACTATTTCGGTTTATGGCAATAATTCATCTATAAAATCATATCAAATTACCGATGCACTCGGCAGAATAGTTTCGGTTGAGAATAACTTTCAATCGGACAACAACATGATTAATATTGAGAACTTAGCTCCTAATATTTATTTCGTAAAACTGAACTTTGAAAACGGAACAAGTGTAGTGAAGAAAATAGTGAAGAAATAATGGATAATTTCAATTTGAAAACAGAAAAAGCAGAACTGTTGAGTTCTGCTTTTTCTGCTTAATTGGCTTATGTACCCTATTTCGTATCTAAAATTACAGGGGTGCTGTTTTTTCCGCCACCCATAATGATTAATTTAGCATTGGGCGAAGTGGCAATGGCTTTAATCATTTCGTACTGCAATTGTTTGTCGCTAAGTCCGGTGCTTAATATCTTCTGATAATCAGCTATACCTTGTGCTTCTACGCGTTTACGTTCAGCTTCCTGTTTTTCTTTCTGGAGTACGAAAGTCATTTTTTGTGCTTCCTGTTCAGCATTTATTTTCGACTCAATAGTCGTTTTAACTGATGCCGGTAGCGTGATGTTTCTGATCAGCAATTGTTCTAAAAATAAACCTCTGCTTTTAAAATCCGATTCAATAGTTTTAAAAATCCGTGCCTGAAACTCATCCCGTTTGGTCGAATATAAAGCCACAGCATCGTAATAAACAGCATTGTCTCTGATTTTTGTGCGGCAAATGGGCCGAACAATTGTATTTCGGTAATCCGTCCCGATTTCCTGTAAAATACGGGGTGCTTCACTCGGAATTACTTTATAAAGTACGGTTAAATCAATAATAACTTCAAGACCATCGGCCGATAATACGCGAATGGCATCATCGCCCGCCTTTGAACCCTCGTCCTGAACGCCCGACATGGTGTAGTTTTGCGTACGAATATCAAATATTACTACTTCCATCAAAGGGTTAATAACGTTTAAACCGCTTTCGAGTGTAGTTTTATTAACTTTCCCGAAAAGTTTTTGAACGCCGATTTCACCCGGATTGATCTGCACAACTGAAGCAATTACTGCTGCAACTATCAAAATGACAAAACCTGCTATTTTAATCAAGCCGCTGTATGGGCTGGCAGGCGAGTTAGACTTTTTTGAAGCAAAGCCAACCGCAATTGCTATAACGCCAATTAATAAAAGATAAAGCATAATTGAAAATATTTAAAAGTGAATTATTTGAAAAGAATTATAAGTGGCAAATATAATCAAATAAAATGGAAACACAATATTACCATCAGGTTTACCGAAAAGGTTAACAATCTCCACCCTTATTTATGTTTTCGGGAGTATTTACAAAGACGTCGTTATCAAATTATTTACGCAGATATTAATTAAGTTTTTGAGTAGTTACAAAAATTTCGGGGTAATAGACAAAAATGATGCTGGAAATTGCTGTAACCCTTATTAATACTACCTTTGAGGCATTTGAAAGCCTATGAATAAAAAATTTGCTTTTTCTGTGGTTCAAAAATCACGAAAAAGAATGGACATGTAAATGGTG
>JAURYY010000304.1 GCA_030653695.1 Paludibacter sp.
ACCTAACCGAAATTTTGCACATAGCTCAACTATGCCTATCTGCTCCTTTATGCCTTCAATGGCGACTTTGGTTTAAACACTTTAGTATGTTTTTTTAGTGATTTTACGGCAGCTATGTTACGATTTCTTTTATTAAATTACCGTTTGATTTTAGAGTGTAACAAAAAAGTATTAATTTTACACCGTATTATCAGCAAATCGATAAAACACACATCAAGGAGATGATTTTTTTTAAATATGAAGAAAGAAAATACGAATAGCACAATGAAAATGATGAATGGTAACGAGGCAGTTGCCAGAGGTGCCTTCGAAGCAGGCGTGAAAATAGCTTCCGGTTTTCCGGGTACACCTTCCACAGAAGTAATGGATTATACCAAACAGAGTTATCCGTACATATATTGTGAGTGGTCGACGAATGAAAAAGTGGGTTTAGAAGTAGCCATTGGAGCTTCGTTTGCAGGTTATCGTAGCTTTGCAGTAATGAAAACAGTGGGTTTACATGTGGCAGCTGATGCTTTGGGTGGAGCTGCCGGCAGTCAGATCAACGGCGGCTTAGTATTAGTAGTTGGCGATGATGTTGGCCGTATTGCGGGTGATGACTATAATGATGTTCGTCATTATGGAAACATGTTTAATATCCCTGTATTGGAGCCAAGTGACAGTCAGGAGGCAAAGGACTTAATGGTTAGAGCATTCGAGATTAGCGAAGAATACAGCACTCCGGTTATACTTAAAATTACTTCGGTGATATGCAAAACTACCAGTGGGGTTGTTATTGATGAAAACTACACTTACGAAGTAAAATGCAGGGTTAAATATCCTGTAAGTTTCAGTAAGGTTATCATGACAACCATGATGATGAACGCCAAAGGCTCGGAGCATCCTAAGTTGACCAAATGCTTTAATGATTTTCCGGCACATATAAAGCGCTTAGCTGCTGACAGCAATGACTTCGATATTAACAAACTGGAGCTGAAAGGTAAAAAGATTGGGATAATTACAGCAGGAACTCCTTACTTTTACACCAAAGAAGTTTTACCCGATGCCTCGATTTTAAAATTGGGTATGGTTATGCCGCTTCCCGAAAAGTTAATTCGGGAATTGTCCGAACACGTAGAAAAACTCTATGTGATTGAAGACGGTCATGATATTATGGAAAAGAATATCAAAGATTTGGGAATTTCGGTCATCGGAAAAGAATTATTCCCTAAATTCCCCGAAATGATGCGTTTTACTCCGGATATTATTGAGGAAAAACTTGTTCCCGACGCACCAAAAAGAAAGCTTATGGAAGGCATTCCTTTCAGACTGCCTGTGAGTTGTGCCGGATGCTCTCACCTCTTCATTTCAGAGATATTAAGAAAACATAAGATCAAGGCGGCTGCCGATGTTACTTGTGGTTTAATCGGATGCTTTCCTCACATGGAATCCTATTCGCTGCAAAAATGTATGGGGTCGAGCATTGCGCTGGCTCATGGTTACAATGTGGCAACCGATCACAAAGAAAATTTTGTGGCTATGATAGGTGATGGTGGTTTTTGGGCAACCGGAATCAATGGACTGATGAATCTGATTTTCAATGACAGTCAGTCAACTGTGATTATTGTTGACAATAGTTGTCTTGCAATGACCGGTGGTCAGCATATTGCCTCCAGCGAGTTTGGATTTAATTACAAACCGGAAAATAAACTGGAAATTGCTAAAGTATGCGAAGCCATTGGTGTAAAAGATATTTTAACTGTAGATGCATACGAATTTGAAAATTTAGAAAAAGCTATTCTTAATGCGGTTAATTCAAATACAAACTCTGTTGTTATTGTACAAAAACCGTGTGTAACAAAATTTAAGCTACCAAAAAGTGACCCTTATTATATTGAGCAGGAACTTTGTACGCAATGTCGGAAATGTATCAATATCGGGTGTTTAGCTATTGAGAGTAAAAAAGGCAAGGACGGAAAAGTTGAAATAGTTATTAACGAGGATCTTTGTGTGGGCTGTGGATTATGTTCTACGGCATGTAAGTTTGACGCAATAAAATTATAAAAATGCAGGACACAGGAAAAAATATTATCATAGCTGGTGTAGGAGGACAAGGAATTCTCCTTTTCAGCAACCTCTTAAGCAAGTATTATATGAAACTTGGTTATGAGTTAAAAATATCGGATGTAATTGGTTTAGGGCAGCGTGGTGGAGGTGTCGAGAGTCATTTCCGATATTCAAATAAGCCGGTATTATCTCCTTTTATCAAAGCCGGCGATGTGG
This sequence comes from Paludibacter sp., assembly GCA_030653695.1. GTDB lineage: Bacteria > Bacteroidota > Bacteroidia > Bacteroidales > Paludibacteraceae > Paludibacter. The sequence goes on from JAURYY010000304.1 coordinate 2,263, forward strand.
ATTACCTTTTATCTTTTGAACAAACCGAAACACTCCGGTATTTACATTGCCTGAAAGACGATGGCGTCATCTTTTCAAGCACTTTTGAGTTAAGCACTTCCAGTGTAAACACCAGATTGGAAAAAGATATGCCTGAATCGAAAACAGAGCTCATAAAGCGTTCGGGAAAGAAGACATTTATTATTGATCCCGATGAGAACAAAAGCCAGGATTTTGACATCAGTAAAATGATGAATATCGTTATGCTTGCATTCTATGCTGAATTTAGAGGCTACCCGCATGAGGAGATGATGCAAATAGTGAAAGAAAGCGTTCCTGAAAAGTTTGTTGAAGGTAATATAAAAGCATACCAAAAGGGAATATCGATTGCACGTGCTAAACTTGCGTGAACTCATCCCCCTAAATCCCCCTTCAGGGGACTTTTAAAAAGCATATTCATAAAATGCGCCTCATTTTCCCCCTTTAGGGGGTTAGGGGGCAGGTATAAAAATTATAAACAAAATGGAATTACCTGAAGGTGTAATATTGCTGGATAGTTTAGGTGATTTACAAACTGACAATACAAGTCCAATTCTCGTCTGCGGGTCACATTGCGGCGACAATGGGGCTCTCGCCCAAAAGGTAAAAAACTGTCATGTAAAAGCTGTTTTTCTCAACAATGCAGGTATAGGCAAAAATAAGGCAGGTATCAGTGGTCTCACACACTACGAGGCTGAGAAGATTATAGCTTGTGCTGTTGATCACAATAGTGCCGAGATTGGAGTTGCCCGCGATACATGGGATAGCGGAATTATAAGCCACACCAATACTCCGGCAGAAGAACTTGGAATTCGAGCCGGTGATTCAGTGATAGATGCCGTTGCCAAAATAATCAAGCTGATCGATCTCCCTTCTGCAACTCAAAAAACCCTGAATTTTGAATCTCTTATTCATAAAAAGAAAGAAAACAGCAAGGTTGACCTAAAAAAACAAACCCAAACTCAAATTGATGGCGTACGCATCACAGTAACTGATAGCATAACTTTCTTAAACGAGAACAATGCAGGAGATATTGTTGTGTGTGGATCACATGGCGGTTTAAGTGCAGGGCATTATGCGCAAAAACATGGTGTTAAAGCTGTGTTTTTTAATGATGCCGGAATAGGCAAAAACAATGCAGGAATAAAAAGTCTTGAATCGCTGAATGATGCCGGAATACTTGCATGCACAGTAGACTGCATGAGTGCCCAAATTTTCAACGGGCAGGACACACTTGATAATGGCATTATCACTGTTTGTAATCAATTAGCAAAGATTAAAAACATCAAAGAAAAAATGACGGTTAAAGAGGCAATTAAATACATTTAGTCACGTGCTTATCTTTGTATCGCAGCATATTGTTTTGTTTTTGTTTTGCGACACAAAGTTACTGAAATTCAGCGACATATCAAAATAAATATGCTGCTATTTTTATAAAAATCAAGTAGTTATGCTACTTGCGAAAGTTGAGTTATTAAGAAATGGAACATGCAGAGTTACCGGTTTATAAAGCCTGTTAAGAAAGATAGATGCCGTTTTATTAAAAGTTCTGATTACTTATAGTAGTCAGGACTTTTTTTAGGGATGACAGAGTTCCGACTCTGTCTTTTTCTTCTTTTGACAGAATCGGAATTCTGTCATCCCGATAGAAGACAGAATCGGAATTCCGTCGTTCCGGTGAAGTCAATTTATAATGGTCCAATGTATTAAAAAATGAAAATTGTAAAAAATAACATGTATTTTTGTTTTTTATGGACAATTGGAATGAAAATTTACTATTTTTGTCAGTGATATGTCATAATTTCAGTTTTATGAATTAAATAAATATGCAACAATCAGAAATACAGACTGTTAAACAGCGTTTTGGAATAATTGGAACTTCAGAGTTGTTGAGTCGTGCCATAGATATTGCTGTACAGGTGGCTCCAACCGATTTGTCGGTGTTAATTACAGGTGAAAGTGGAGTAGGAAAAGAAAATTTTCCACAAATCATTCATTTTTACAGTCATCGGAAACATGGACCTTATATTGCTGTCAATTGTGGTGCTATACCTGAAGGCACGATTGATTCTGAATTGTTTGGGCACGAAAAGGGTTCATTTACGGGAGCTTCAGCCGACAGGAAAGGATATTTTGAGGTTGCCGATGGAGGAACAATATTTTTAGATGAGGTGGGTGAGTTGCCATTCTCAACACAAGTTCGTTTACTACGCGTACTCGAAGCCGGAGAATTTATAAAAGTAGGTTCATCAAAAACCCTAAAAACGAATGTTAGGGTGGTAGCAGCAACTAATTTAAATATGACACAAGCTACTCGTGATGGAAAATTCCGCGAAGATCTTTACTATCGGCTTAATACTGTGCCAATAGCACTGCCGCCATTGCGCGATCGGAAAGAAGATATTGTGCTATTATTCCGAAAATTTGCATCCGATTTTTCGGAAAAATACCGTATGCCTGCTATAAAACTGACCGATGATGCTAAAAATTTACTAACCAATTATTACTGGAATGGGAATGTACGACAATTGAAAAATATTACCGAACAAATTTCAGTTATTGAGCAGCAAAGGGAAATTAATTCTCAAATTCTTAATAACTATTTACCTAAAAATGAAATGGAAAGATTGCCTGCCATCTTTTCAGGTTCAACTCACGAAAACAAATCGTTCAACAGTGAAAGAGAAATTCTTTATCAGGTATTATTTGATATGAAAAAGGATATGAATGATATGAAAAAATTGGTAAATGATATTATTACAGGTCAATCATCAGTAAATCAAAAAACTGATCTTCACTTTCAACCCAATTTTATAACTCATACCGATACACTGTTGTCAGCTCAGGTGAATAACAATGAATTTATGAATATAAGCAGGGAAAAGCAAAAAAACCAAAATATAGATGACATAGAAATAATTCAGGATGAAGAGGAATATCATGTTGAGGAAATCATTACCAAACCATTGAGTCTTGAAGATATGGAACGGCAAATGATTAAAACTACCCTTGATAAACATAAAGGAAAAACAAAAACTGCAGCTGATGAGTTGAAAATATCTGAA
>JAURYY010000311.1 GCA_030653695.1 Paludibacter sp.
GTAATTTATGGCAGTGAAAACGGCCACAGCATGGAATCATGGAAAGCGGTGCGGGATAATGATTATATTTTCGGTCAATTTATCTGGACTGGTATTGATTATTTGGGCGAATCAGGTGCCTGGGCATCCAGAGGTTTTTATTCAGGATTTATCGATTTCGGTGGATTTTTGAAACCACGCGGACATTTCCGTCAGGCATTGTGGAGCACAACACCGGTAACTTATATTGGAACATACCCTCAGCCAAAGAACAAAAACCACTTGTCAATTGATGCGTGGCCCATCTGGAATTATGAAGAAGGTGATATGATCCGGGTTGTCTGTTATTCCAATGCGGCAAAATCAAAACTGATCTTAAACGGAAATCAGGTAGGCGAAATAAAAAATCTGGACGATAATACCGGTGTAGTTTATTGGGATATCCCTTATCAGCAGGGGAAACTGGAAGTTATCGGTCTGGATAAAGAGGATGAACAAACCTGTAATTATGCTTTACAAACATCCGACAGACCTTATGCCATAACCGCTCTATCCGATGTTTCGTCTATTAAAAAAGAACGCGGTTTAGCTCAGGTAGTAGTTCAGGTAGTTGATGATAAAGGCATTCCGGTGATGATTTCCGAAGATGAAATTACTTGTACTATTGATGGTCCGGCTAAATTATTGGGGCTCGAAGCCAGTAATAATTCAGATATGGGCAATTACCACGATAATGTTCAGCGTGTTTATCACGGACGTTTAATTGCTTATGTACAGGCAAACGGTAATGTCGGTAAAATAAATCTTAAGTTTAGTGCACCCTGGCTGAAAGATGCAAAAGTAACTATTGAAGCTTTGGATTAAAAATAATATTCAATTTAAATTTATAGCGGCTGATAGAGTTAACAACTCATTCAGTCGCTTTTTTAAAATATTTAAACTAACTTTGCGAGACGTTTTTAATTAAAAATCTAATTCTAATGAGACACTATTACTTGATTTTATTGATTTGTTTTGACATTTTTTCTTTCCAACAACTGGAAGCTAAAATAAAATTACCGGCAGTATTTAGTGCCTGAACGAAAACCCCATTTTTTGTGATTTTCATTATATTGAGTGTCTCTGTTTCTCGAAAAAGTGCGATTGATTTTAAGTCAACCGGCAAAAAATTAAAAATATAAACATATATTCACATATAGAAGCATATTTATACGTTATATTTATAAACAAGATGGATTTCTCCCATGTTTGTTTTAGTAAATGCAGATTATCAATCAGTTATGCCGATTTCTTTTCTGCTTGTCGGTCTTTCTCCAACAAAAATTCTCCAATCCGCTTTAGATTGTATGCCAGAACTCCTAAACCGACATATTTTTCAAAGCCAATATATCCTTTGTCTTTACAACGATCCAGTCCTCGATGTTCTGCTTCGTTTATATTAGACTCAATAGCACTGTGTCCGTAACGAGCATTGCAAAAAATTGGTGATGATTCAATCTCTCTTTCAGCAGCCGATAATTTTCCTTTTTGGGGAATTACAACCAGTGGTATAAATTTGGCTATAAGGTCTCTATACTCTTTTTTGAAATAGCCTTTATCAGCACTTAAACGTTGAATTTTATATTTTGCAATTAATCTGTCAACCAATGGAAGCAACATATCAACATCTGCTGTGTGATTTGATATTTCCCAATCGATAATCAAATGAAATTGGTCGGTGGTAAAGTTCACACGTTTACCCAGTTCTACTGTTGGGCGCATCTTGCCCTTTGTAATCCATTCAGTATAGGTTTCAAAAATGGAAAAGATTTTCTCACGTGCAGGGATCTTTTCTTTAAGAATTAATCTTCTATGAACCAAGTCTATATGCTTAATCATCATGCTTTGAAAATAACATAAACTGAGCAAAATGGACTCTTGTTTGGCGTAATTAAATTCTGTTTCCATTACAAAAGTTTCTATCTTTTGTGCCAGATTTCTTGCTACTTCCAAATAGGCATTCGTTGCTTTTTCTACTCGTTCTTCCTTTCCTTTTGCCGATGAAGCCTGTGCCCTGGAAAGTATTAATGATTTAGTTTTTAATTCTTTACGCCAACTGTTTCTTTTTCTCCAACCTTCCAGCATGGGTTCATTTAAAAGCAGCTTACCAATCATATCTAAGCTTTTGCGGGAACTATCCCACAAAAGGTTATAATCCGTTGGAAAATGAACATTTGATTCTAAAACATAGCTATCGGTTTTGACAAGTAATAGATCCGTCTCTTTTTTTTTTAATAATCCATGTCCCATCTTTACAATCACATCATTAATTCCCTTGAGCGTTTCATCGTCCAGGAGTGTAACATTGTCTTTAATAGTCTGTAGCGAAATGTCATCATCATCAACAAATGCATCACAATGGCCGATCATTTTGCGCAACAAACTATCTGAATTAGCCAGGTAGTGCAATCTGTCGTAGTCAGTACCAAGACACATCCGGGCTCCGGCCAATACAAAGATGGTCCAAAGATTCATGCCCGGACGACCATTTTTACTGTCTTTTTTGCATACCGCCTTTTCAACCAAATCAAAAATCTCAGCACTTAATTCAGAATTGTTGTAAATTTCTTGAACCGCACGCAAGTAAGGTGGAAACTCATCACGACTTTTGGTGGGTATCTTTATTTCTGAAATTGGTATACTGCCAATACGTAATTGGGCATCGAATCTTTCTCTCATTCTTGAATCTTTGGAGGTTTTAATCTATTTGCCATCAAAGATAATCAATATTCACCTACTATTCAAGTATTTGATAAACTATTTTCAACAAATATCAAAATTATTCAACATGCGAATCAGGATTTATTATACTGATTGTCTATTAGTTAAATGATTTTCGTTCAGACACTATATAGATTAAATTGCTATGGCATTGTTATTCAATGTAATTCTTAAATTATGTAGTCCGCAAGCAAGTTCCATGACCAAATCGTCAAAACCAAACTTGTGGCATCTAAAGCGATCTTTGACAATACGACAGATTTTTACACCGCCTATTGCGTGTTCAACTTTTACGCGAACGGAAGAAATTGAATGATTAGTTTCTTTTTGTTCATTAGAAAGTTCTTTGCCTTTTGGTTTCTTTGTAGGCATTTTTAAATTTATTCCTTCAGGATAATGTCCCTGAAACCCCGTGTCTTGCCATAAAGTTATACCCAAAGGTAAATGCAAAGGTTGGTTATCACATATTTTTTTATCATGAACACTACCTTCAACGGTATCACTAAACCAAAGTATTCGTAGTTTCAGGGTACTTAACACGTTATTCTTCACATTATGAGTTTTTTTTTCCACTATAACAAGATTTCTGTAAGTCACTTGCCTGAGGTCGTTGGATTGGTCGTTCAACTCCATCAAGTAATACATCGTTTAAAGATGCTGCCAGATACTTAATTTTATATTCATTGCGCTCGGGTAATTCACCTAAACGATTTAATGTCTTTTTCAACAAACCAGAAAGTAAGTGTATCAAAACGTTAGCCTGTGGTTGTGTAATGCCAAAGCTTGCTGCATGGTGCTCTTGTAAAGGATTTGTCTTTAGATAAATTAACAAAAACATTAGCTTGTCAGCTATTTTTGGTACCACTGTATCAACTCTTGTATAGCTAAAGCGTAGACGGGGTTTCCCTTTTAGGGTAAAATAATAGTTGTATTCGTCCCATTCTGCTTTAAAATAAGGTAATAAAAAGTTGAAATCATCAACACTAAGACTTGTTATACTTTGAAATTGAACTGGTCGATTTTTGATTCTGTCGTATTGCATACAATGATAATTTAAAATTTATTATTGTATAACTCAAATAACTTGTGAATATTGTTGATAACCAGACTTATAATAAATTAATGCATATAAACTCTAATAAACTTTGATCGATACAATTTAAAAATTTATCAATCAATTCAATCGATTTATTGGCTTTTGAAAACATCATGATGGCTTTGTTTATATTTTATTATAGTGTGCAATATTACTATTTATTTTTATAATTTGTGTTATCATAAGCAGAGTTATTGTTTTTTAAGAATAATTTATATGTAAAGGCTGAGACATACTATAAATACTTGTAATTGAACATTATAATATATATCAGTAAAGGAAAAAAATGAATTAAATATTGTGTATTTGGTTTTATGCTAAGTTTATGTAAAGTGGTTTTTAATATAAAAAGTTCAAAATTCACCTTTACACTGAACGGTTAACATATCTGTTTGAAATATTTCGGAGTTACCGAAGCGTTCGATGTCAAGAAGGTTTAAAATTACTTCTCAAAGTGAACTCAACAAAATAAAGCTTATCCAATCAATTCTGATAAACGATAAGAAATGTAAAGCAAAAATCACAAGGATTAAAGTTTAGTGAATTTTTAGAATGTTTTAGCTTTGCGGCATGTAGATTTCAAAAATCAGCGTTTTATATCAAACACTAATTTTAAAAACGCGTATAAACCTTTGGTCAATGACCAAGGTGAGTAAAAATAAATACGACTGCAAATCGATTTCGTTACAAAAAAAACTACTATACACGAAAGAAATACTTAATTTATCAAAAAACTATTTCTTATTTTTTTTGTTTTAACTAATTATCATTTCCTTTGCATTTTGGGAGTTTTTTTTGAAATGCAACTTGTACAGATTGATTTTAAAAATAAATATTTAGAAACAATTAAAATTTGATTATGAAAACAAACCTTCATCGATTGATTCCATTTTCTCTTGCACTATTTATTGCATTAAGCCTTACAGCTCAAACTTTAATGCCCGTGCCTATCGACCCGAAAATCCGTTACGGAAAGTTAGAAAACGGATTAACGTATTATATACGCCACAACCAACAACCCAAACAAAGGGCTGAATTTTATATTGCACAAAATGTAGGAGCTATTCTTGAGAACGATGACCAGAACGGATTGGCACATTTCCTTGAACACATGTGTTTTAATGGAACAAAAAACTTTCCGGGGAAAGGAATTATCAACTACTTTGAAAAAATAGGAGTAAAATTCGGATCAAACATCAATGCATATACATCGCTCGACGAGACGGTTTACAATCTTTCGGATGTACCTACCACACGCGAATCCATTATTGATAGTGCTTTGCTTGTTTTACACGATTGGTCGGGTTTTGTATTGCTCGAAGATAAAGAAATTGATGCCGAACGCGGCGTAATTCGTGAAGAATGGCGTACGGGTGCAGGAGCTGAACGCCGCATGTGGAAAGAATCGAACAAACAGAAATATCCGGGTTCACAATACGCCAAACGCGATGTTATTGGCGATACTGCGGTGATCAATAACTTTAAATATAAAACTTTGCGCGATTATTACCAAAAATGGTACCGCCCCGACCAACAAGCTATTCTTGTGGTGGGAGATGTGGATGTTGATAAAATTGAAGCTAAAATTAAATCGATGTTTGCCGATATAAAAGCTAAACAAAATGCCGGCGAACGACCTGTTTACCCTATCAATAATAATGTTGAACCTATAATTTCGGTTGTTAAGGACACTGAGGCACGGATGACTCGTATCGGGTTAGAATACAAGCATGATAAATTGCCTCCGGAAGTAAAACTATCAATGCAGGGATATGAAGTAGGAACTATCAACAATTTGATTTCAACTATGCTGGGTTACCGCATGGACGAAATTACCAAACAGGCTGACGCACCCTTCGTAGGAGGATACGCATATTATGGTGAATTGGTTAAATCGAAAGATGCTTTTCAGTTGCTGGCTGTTCCTAAGGAAGGAAATGAATTGGCAGGATTGAAAGCATTATTGTTGGAGGCTGAAAAAATGAAACGTTTTGGTTTTACCAACTCGGAACTCGAAAGAGCAAAAACCGATTTATTGAAATCGATGGAAAACGCCTACAACGACCGCGAAAATCAGAAGAACCGCAATCTTGTCAGTGAATATTACCGTCATTTCCTCGATAATGAAGTTATTCCGGGCATTGAATGGGAATATCAGACCCTTAAAATGATGTTGCCAAATTTACCCATCGACATCATTAATAAAGTAGCAAAGTCGTATGTAACAGATGAAAATCTGATTGTCTCATTTATGGCTCCCGACAAACCAGCCGTAAAAATACCAACGGAAGTTGAAATCAAAGCAGCTGTTGCCGAAACAAAAAAAGCAGAATTAATGGCGAAAGCCGAAGAAATACAAAACAAGAAATTAATTGAGAAAGCCCCAAAAGCCGGCAAATTAAAAAAGGTAACCAAAAACAGCAGTTTGGGTACCACCGAGTGGATGTTGAGCAACGGCGTTAAAGTGGTATTTAAACCTACCACATTTAAAAAAGACGAAATTCTTCTCACTGCCTACAGTTATGGTGGAACATCTAAAGTGAAAGAAGTGGCTGATTTGCCTTCGGCTACACTTGCGGCAGGTATTGTAAGTAATAATGGTTTGGGTAATTACAATCAGATAGAATTGAATAAAGTGCTGACCGGAAAAATTGCCTCGGCAACTCCTTATATCAGCCAATATTCAGAAGGTTTCAGCGGCAAATCTTCGGTTGCCGATTTTGAAACCATGTTGCAGTTGGTTTATCTGAACTTTACAGCGCAGCGCAAAGATGACAATGCTTATACTGCCCTGATGAATATGTACAAAGCAAGTCTGGCAAACAGTGCCAGCGACCCGCGTAGGGCTTTTTCCGATTCGGTTAATCTAATGATGTCCAATCACAATCGGCGGACTGTGTTAATGAAACTTGAAACGATTGATAAAATAGATCAAGATAAAGCATTAGCAATATTCAAACAAAGATTTGCCTCGCCCGCGGACTTTACATTCGTTTTTACCGGAAATGTAGACCTGAAGAACGACACCGTGAAAACAGCAATATGCACTTATCTGGGTGGTTTGAAAGGCAAAAAAGTGATTGAAAAAATTACTGATGATAAAGTGCGAAAACCAAAAGGAACGGTAAATAATTATTTCAAACAAGAAATGAAGGTGAAGAAATCATCGAACTTTATACTTTACAGTGCCAACATACCCTATAATTTACAAAGTAGGCTGACGCTAACTACCCTTGGAAATATTCTGAACATAAGATACCTCGAAAGCATTCGCGAAAAAGAAGGTGGCACTTATGGCGTAGGTGTGAGAGGAAGTATCAATAATATTCCGGTGGATGAAGCAGTGCTGCTGATGCAATTTGATACTGATGCCGAGAAACAGCAGAAACTGATGGGAATTATTCACTCCGAAGTGAAAGAAAT
>JAURYY010000325.1 GCA_030653695.1 Paludibacter sp.
GGATTCTCTTTAGCACGCCCTTTTGGAAAAATACTAAACAACCGCCAGCGTGTTACTCCTCTGTCAATTAATAAATTACGAATTGCTTCTAAGTCAGAAAAATTTCTTTTGTTTACACAAGTTACCACATCGTACATCAAACCTTCGGTGGCAGCAACAAGCGTAATTGCATCAATGGCTTTTTGCCACGACCTATTGGCACCCCTAAACCAGTCGTGGGTTTCGGGATTCAAACCATCCAGACTGATGGTGATGGATCGCAAGCCTGAGTTTAAAAGTTTTTGAAATCGTTGGGGCGTAAATGCAAATCCATTCGTAACCATTCCCCATGGAAATCCACGCCTTGTTATTTCAAGTCCACATTCTTCGAGGTCTTTGCGCATGAGCGGTTCGCCTCCGGTGATGACCACCATGGTTTTGTTCGGATTTACGTGTGGTGCAATGCTGTCGAGTACTTTCAGGAAATCATCCTTTGGCATGTCTGGAGTCAATGCTTCTTTGGTACAATCGCTCCCGCAGTGGATGCAGTTCAGGTTACAACGCAAGGTACATTCCCAAAACAAATACGTGAGCTCGTGCAATCGGGTCTGATTGCGTTTGTGTTGCCCGTACAGCGAAAGAATTATTTTCTTTTTTAAATTCACGAAAAGTGGTGTTTTATTTTTTTACCAGTTTGATATTCGTCGTCTTTTTGGCTTTGCCGTAATACCAATTGTTATCGCCATCGGTTACCCAATCGGTGTCGGTAAAAGTTACCACCACGTTTCGTGTGGTAAATTCACCGCCATTAGCCGATCCATCTGTATCTTCTACTTTCAGCGCATACTGCGGAACGGCTTCGGGGAAGTCTTTAAAAACAACTTTATACTTGCCGCTTGAGTCGGTGTACACTGTGTCGCCCTGAGCCGGATGTATTCTATTCTGCCTGATCACTCTTATTTTTGTAATCGGGGCTGACGAGATGCTGTCGGTTACAGTTCCGTTTATTTCAAAATCGGCATAAGGAGTGCCGTATTCCATAGGGGTTTCGCAATTTGCAAAACCCAACATTGCCAACAGCGAAAGAATAATTTTATCTACTGATTTTGTTATGAATTTTCTCATTTTGGAAATACTTTATTTGATTTAGAACATAAAATCACCAACGATAATTCTCAAACCGCGGATGTTGAAATTTCTACTTTTTCCAAGTTTTTTAAATATTGACCTAATGATCAGGTTAATTATTTGGTTTCAGCCGTTATGGGTAGTGGTGCAGGCACTTTGGACTGAATAGTTTGTGTGCGAACCCCATACATGGGTACAACTCCATAGTCGGGCGTTGGTGGATCGGGCTCATCGCACGAAGCGATAAAAAACACCGAAAACAATAACGATAACAGAAGTTTATCGTACACTTTAATTAAAAATTTTTTCATGGCGTGTGTTTTTAAACTATGTATTACAATTTTTTTAATTGGAGAAATACTAAAGCATTAATTTTCTCTTTAATATTATTGATGAAATATCGGAATAAATCGTTGCATTAAAATTTTTTAATGGATCTTTAATGTTTTTTTTTGGGGGAAATATTTAACCACATAGTTCACATAGGCACATACAAATCCCCATTTATTAAAATGTATTTATTACTGAAAATAGAAATCACATAGAGATAAAACATCGTTTTATATTGTTGATAATCAATTTAAATACATGCGTTATTTACTTTGTTTTTTCTATTTCTATGTGTCTGCCTTAGGCAGCTTTTTTTATTTTATTTCTTTAAAAATAATCTATGTGCCTATGTGGTTTAAATTTTACCAATAAAAGTCCCCACCATATTCGTTATAGAGCCATTTTAGTTGGTATTTCGGGAACTCTAACTTTGCTCTCCAAAACTTGAATGTGTGCTACTTGCCTGATCACAACAGGTTTGTTGGTTCTGATTAATTTAAAATTGCAGAAAATAGATTTATTCAATAAAAATATCGTATCATTCTGTTTGAATCTTTTCCCGAACTATCCAATTTTTTTTATGAATTACAAAGATATGCAAGTTATTCAAAGAATTGTTCTTCATGTATCGAAATTGTTATGAATTTTAAAATTTGACCTATTAACGTATAATTTTTTGTTATTTTTGCAAACAATACTTTTAATACGTTCAATTATGAAAAAGTGGTTTATTGTTCTTTTTGTGTTTTTTTATATGCAAACCACGGCTCAAAACGCCGAACTTCGCAAATATCCTTTAACTACCGTTTCAGATGTAGCGGGTTTTTCGGTTTTAAATATTCTCGATTCATACCTTTCGCCATTAACCTACTCGGGTATGGCTATTTTCTACGAACGCACCGGGCAGAAATTATTTTCGCCCGAAAACACTTCAGTTTCGATGCAGGGAAGGTTCCGCACTTTAGCCGGATTGACGGTTAATCCTCAAAGTACGGCTTCGATAACTTATTTGGGGGCAGGTTACAGCTGGGGTGCCTATTATCATTTCCAAATTACTAATGAATTACGTTTGCAGGCAGGCAGTTTAATTGATGCCGGTTTTGCGGTAAAACAAAATGCCCGAAATGTGAACAATCCATATAACTTCGATTTGGCAACAAACCTGAACTTGTCGGCAAACGCCAATTACGATATTGCTACAAAACGCAGAACAATAAGGGTCAGTTTCGGGTTTGAAACTCCGCTGATGGGATGTATGTTTGTACCCGAAAGTGGTATGTCGTATTACGAGTTATTTGGTTTAAAAAACTATACCAATGCTGTTCATTTCAGTTCGCTGCACAACAAACAGGGCTTGTCGGTACATACCAGTATCGAGATTCCGTTTAAATACTCGACCTGGAAATTTGGAATTGGATCGAACGAACTAAAATATAAAGCCAACGATATGGTTTTCAAACACAATGAGTACATGCTGCTTATTGGTCTGAAATATAACCTTTACCGTTTTATCGGAACAAAAAATTCGGCTCCTGAAAATTTCATAAGTACTTATAAATGAAACCAAAAACATGGATAAGATGAAAAAGTTACTATATTTATTATTAATTGCGCCAATGCTCTGCTCGTCTTGTATCGATGAGCCTGACATATCTCCCAACACAAACGTAGGTAATTTCGAAGCGTTATGGAAAATTATCGACACTAAATATTGTTATCTCAATTACAAAAACATCAACTGGGATTCAATTCACAGGGTTTATGCGCAGCAAGTGGACAGTTCGTTGAACAAATACGAGTTTTTCGATTTAATGGGGAAAATGTTAGCCGAATTGAAAGATGGACATGTCAATCTTTATTCCGAATTCGACCGGAGCCGTTACTGGAAATGGTTTACCGATTATCCGCCGAACTTTAGTTCATCGCTTATCAATTCTCCTCGCTATCTGGGCAATAACTACCGGTCGGTAGGTGGTATGCGGTATAACGTAATTTCAGGTGGCAATATTGGCTACATTTACTATGGTGATTTTTCGGATCGTTTCAGCGACACAAGTGTAAGGAATATTTTTGAATATTTCAAAGACTGTAAAGGACTTATCATCGATGTACGAAACAATGGCGGTGGTTACCTTGATTTATCTGAACAATTGGCTTCGTATTTTTTCAAAAACGATACCATTACCGGATATATGAGTTATAAAACAGGTGACGGACATTCCGATTTTTCAACTCCCGTTGCAGTCAAAACACCGGGTCATAAAACCTTACAATGGGAACGACCGCTTGTTGTTCTGGCTAATCGCATGTCGTACAGCGCTACTAATTCATTTGTGTGCCGAATTAAAATGGCTGCTAAAGCAACGGTAGTAGGCGATAAAACAGGCGGCGGCGGCGGGTTACCGCTTTCGAGCGAAATACCGAATGGATGGATGGTTCGCTTTTCGGCCAGTCCCATGTTCGATGCCGACATGAATCATACCGAGTGGGGAATTGACCCTGACCTTAAAGTAAATCTCGACTCGGCCGATGCGTCCAAAGGATACGATACTATTATTGAAAAAGCGATTAGGTTAATAAGCCAATGATTTAATGTGTTAATGTTTCCCGATAGCGTTCGACTGAGCTCACGCTCAGTCGAACGCTATCGGGAAAGGTTTGTTTTTCTGTTTTAACATTTATACTAAGGTTGAATATAAAAAAATAAGGTATAAAAACAGAAAAACCTTATTTTCAACGTTATAACCTTAGTAGAAATTAAACAAATGTTATTTTAACCTTATTACCTTATATGAGTATCGGGTATTGTACCTAAAAACACTATTAAGTGCTGATAATCATACAATTAATCAATTCTATCGTTTGATTGGTATCTTGTTTAATTTTAGATAGTTATCTTTTACTTAGGTATAATACCCGATACTCATTTTACCTTATTTATCGTAAAGATGAAACAATAAACATTAAAGTACTGGATACCGCCATTTTCAATATTGAAAATTAATTCTTTTGTTCTCTTTTGTGGTTCAATTCTTATAGAGTATTTATTGTTTTTTCATTTGGTAAAGTTGAATTCAGCATTCATTAATTTTCCACATTGACTTTTTAGCACATTCACACATTTAATTTGAATTTATGAAAAAACTGAAAATAACAGAACTGAATCGACTTTCGCCCGAAGAATTTATGGTTCAGCATAAGATTCCTTTAATAGTTATTCTCGATAATGTCCGGAGCATGCACAATGTAGGTTCTGTATTCCGGACGAGCGACGCTTTTTTGGTCGAAGCGGTTTATTTGTGCGGCATTACCAATACGCCTCCACATGCCGAAATTCATAAAACTGCTCTCGGTGCCGAAAATACAGTGGATTGGAAGTATTTCGAAGATTGTCATATAGCTGTAAATCAATTAAAAAATTCAGGTTTTACTATTTTTGCCATCGAACAGGCGAGCGGAAGCACTCTGTTGCCCGAAATGACACTCGACCAACAGAAAAAATATGCAGTCATACTCGGAAACGAAGTAAAAGGAGTACAACAATCGGTAGTTGATATGTGCGATGGCTGTATCGAAATACCGCAATTTGGCACCAAACATTCGTTGAATGTGAGTGTTACAGGGGGAATAATTATTTGGGAGATGTTTAAAATAATGCATAATTGATAATTGATAATGGTCGGTGATCCTGTCGAACCGGTTGATAATTGATAATGCATACAATACATACAATGAACAAATTAATCTGACATAATATTTGTAATAGGTTAATATACCGTGTTTTCTGTCTTGGATCTTGTCCCGATAGACTTCGCCGATAGCTATCGGCGTGAGCTCAGTCGAACGCTATCGGGATTATTCTAATGTCTTTTATTATATATATGAATTGTCAATTATTAACTATCAATTAATATCATGGACTGGAGAGATAAACTCAATAATTTAAAATCGGAATTTCCCGAGGGAGAAGCAACTGTATCAGCAGAAATAATACCTGCCAAAAAACGACAGACAGAACCTTTGCGCGTAGAACTCGACAAGCGAAACGGAAACCCTACAACTTTGATTACGGAATTTTTAGGTACCAATGATGAGTTGAAAGAGCTTGCCAAAAACCTGAAAATTAAATGTGGCACCGGTGGCTCTTCGCGCGATGGTGAAATACTGATTCAGGGCGATTTTAGAGTGAAAATTACTGAAATCTTACTTTCGATGGGATTTAAAGTGAAGAAAATTAATTTTAAATAATTATTTTGAATCCCAATAATTATAGGAACACCTACATACAAACGGAAAATAAAAACTAACTTTGACGATTAAATTAGATTTAGAAGAAATATACAACTATGGACGGAACAAGTCTGACACCAGAACAAGAAAAACTAAACGCATTGCGACAGGTATTACCCGAAGCTTTTAGCGAAGGAAAAATTGATTGGGAAAAGCTAAAAGCCACGCTTGGAGAAGATATAAATTTCGCCAACGAACGCTATGTACTCAATTGGGCAGGGAAAAGCGATGCTTTTAAAGTATTGCAAACCCCCACCACCAAAACCCTTATGCCTTGCCCCGAAGAATCGGTAAAAAAAGACGGTACAAGCTACCAAAAAGACGAAACCTTCAATATCTTAGAATCTGATAATCCTATAAATCCTAATTCAGACAACATTTTTATTGAAGGCGAAAACCTTGAAGTGCTGAAAGTGCTGCAAAAAAGCTACTTCGGGAAAGTAAAAATGATATACATAGACCCGCCTTACAATACAGGCAACGACTCGTTTATTTACCCCGACAAGTTTAGCGAAAGCAAAGCCGACTATGAAAAACGTGTAGGCGACAAAGACGAAGATGGCTATATGACAAAAGACAGTATTTTTCACCCCTCCTTTGGAGGGGATGGGGGAGGTTTCAAAAAAAACAGCAAAGAAAACGGACAATACCACAGCAATTGGCTCAATATGATGATGCCACGCCTCTATTTGGCTAAAAACCTACTCAGGCAAGACGGAGTAATTTTCGTTTCTATTGACGACAACGAAGTGCATAACCTACGCCTTTTGATGAATGAAATTTTTGGAGAAGAGAATTTTGTGGCAAATTTTCTATGGAAAAAGAAAGGAACAACTTCAAATGTTGAAGGTGCACAGGTTAGTTCTTTGACTGACAGTACTTTATGTTTCAGAAAAAGCGAAAAAGTATCAATTAAACCTCGAATCAAAGAAAAAGAAGCCCGTAATTATCCTCATAAAGACATTGAAGGTTTTTACAGAACTACTGTTATTGAAAAAAAAGATAGTGGTTCATACAAAAGAGATTCAATGAAGTTTAAAATAATAGGTCATTTACCAAGAGTTGGTAAAAGGTGGCAGATTGGTGAGGATACAGCAAGAGAATTAGAATATAAGAACCGATTTATTTGGGATGGAGAAAAAATTCTATTAAAAATTTATGAATTTGAGGATAAAGATACGACTTCTGCAAGACCAAATTTATTGTTTGAACACGGATCAACTGATAGTGCAGCGAATATTATTAAAGAGTTGTTTGATGGTAAAGAAGAATTGTTTGATAATCCAAAACCAGTAGAATTAGTTAAAGAATTAATTAATTTTTCATCTAATCCCAACGACCTCATCCTCGACTTCTTCGCAGGCTCCGGCACCACCGCTCACGCAGTAATGGATTTAAACGCAGCAGATGCTTCGACAGGCTCAGCAACAGGAGGCAACAGAAAATACATTTGCGTACAACTTCCCGAATTATGTGATGAAAAAAGCGAAGCCTACAAAGCAGGTTATACGACTATAGCCGAAATAAGCAAAGAACGAATCCGCAGGGCTGGAAAGAAAATAAAGTCAGAATTAGGATTAGGATTAGGTGGATTAAAAGATGATAGGATTAAAAAAGATAATGATAAAAATCATCTTCAATTATTTGAAGAAGAAAAAATCATTGAATCTTCAAATCCTAAAAATCTTAATCCAGACATTGATTTAGGTTTCAAAGTGCTGAAATTAGACGATAGCAACTTCAAGCAATGGCAACAGATTGAGGGCAAAGACGCCAAAGCACTTGCCGAGCAAATGAAATTGTTTGTTGACCCTGTTTCTGAATCTGCCACCATTGAAAATATGGTGTACGAACTATTGCTCAAAAGCGGTAAAGACCTGAACAGCCGTATTGAAAAGAAAGCGAGTTATTACGCTATCAACAGCAATGAATTGGTTTTGCTCTTAGAAAAAGCCACACATGAAATCATTGATGCGGTAATTGCCACAAAACCTATCAAAGTCATTGCCTTAGACAAACTCTTTAAAGGCAACGACCAGCTAAAAACCAATACCGTACTGCAAATGCGTGATGCAGGGATTGAATTTAAAACTGTCTGAATTAGGAATCTTGGGATTAATAGATTTTAGGATTAGGAAATATGAAAAATTAACGGAATATCACCCTTAAAAGAAAGATTATATCAAAAGTAATCCTTCAATCATAAAAACTTAAAAATCCAAATGCAGACAAATAATGAAAGGAAAGGATTATGAAATACGAAGAGTTAACACACAGAATTATAGGTTGTGCAATGAAAGTGCATTCCACTTTGGGTAATGGCTTTCAGGAAGTTATCTATCAACGTGCTTTGGCTATTGAAATGGAAAAACAAGGATTGGGTTTTCAAAGAGAAATGGGAATGACTATATTTTATGAAGGAATAGATATAGGCACAAGGCGAGTAGATTTTTTTGTTGAAGATAATATTATGGTCGAAATAAAAGCCTTAATCAAGTTGGAAGAAGTTCATTTGGCACAGGCAATGAATTATTGCCAAGCTTATAATTTACCCATTGGATTGTTGATAAATTTTGGTGCAAAAAGTCTTGAATTTAAAAGGGTGTACAATGTAAATCATCCAGAAAACAAGGATTATATCAAGCGCAATCCTACAATCAACAAATCCAATAAATCCTAATACTGACAGATGAAATTAACGTTTGAATCCAATCTTAACTATCAACAGGAAGCCATAAAATCCATAACGGTTTTGTTTGAAGGGCAACCTTTGGAAGATTCCATAATGGAATTTAACCTAAAGGAAGACGGCACTTTAAACCTGATAAATGGCATAAGTAACAACTTGATTTTATCGGAAGAACAAATACTCGCCAATCTGCAAGGCATACAGGCAAATAACGAAATAAAAGTTTCGGAGAAATTGGACGGTATGCACTTTTCAGTTGAAATGGAAACAGGCACAGGAAAAACTTATGTGTACCTGCGTTCCATTTATGAACTGAATAAATTGTACGGTTTCAAAAAGTTTGTGATTGTGGTGCCTTCGGTGGCTATTCGTGAGGGGGTTTTAAAAAACCTTGAAATCACGCACGAACATTTCCAAACACTTTACGATAATATGCCGGTCAATTTTCAGGTGTACGACAGTACCAAAGTTTCCACTTTGAGAGGTTTTGCAACTACCAACAACATTGAAGTATTGGTTATCAATATAGATTCTTTTGCCAAAGACGAAAACATTATCAATAAACCCAACGATAAGCTGAACGGACAAAAACCCGTTGAGTTTATTCAGGCTACGCACCCCATTGTGATTGTGGACGAGCCACAAAATATGGAAACCGAAAAGCGTATTGCAGCCATAGAAAACTTAAAAGCTCTTTGTACGCTTCGCTATTCGGCTACTCACAGAAATCAATACAACCTTACTTACAGTCTGAACCCTGTAAAGGCTTATGATTTAGGTTTGGTAAAACAAATTGAGGTAGATTCTATCATTGAAGAAAATGCTTTTAATGATGCTTTCGTTTCGGTAGGATCCATAACGGCTACTAAAACCAAAGTAACTGCCAAAGTTTCCATTAATAGCAACGAAAACGGAGGCGTGAAAAAGAAAAGCATTACCGTAAAAGTGGGTGATGATTTGTACAAACTTTCCAACGAAAGAGAAATTTATGCAGACGGCTATATCATTGAAGAGATAGATGCGGTAAACCGGTGCATTTCTATTTCAAACGGAAATATTCTTTACAAAGGCGACAGTCAAGGCGGATTGACAAATGAAGTAATGAAGTTTCAAATTCGCAAAACCATTGAAGAACATTTGAAAAAAGAAAAACGCCTGAACAAATTAGGCATTAAAGTATTGTCTTTGTTCTTCATTGACAAAGTGGCGAATTACCGAAGTTATGATGCAACAGGAAATCCCGTAAAAGGAAAATTCGCAGAATGGTTCGAAGAAATTTATCAGGAATACGTTTCAAAACCAGCTTTTAGCGAATTGGATAAATTTTCGGTTGACGAAACGCACAACGGTTATTTTTCGCAAGACAAAAAAGGAGATTTCAAAGACACTTCGGGCGAAACCAAAGCAGATGACGACACTTACAGTTTGATAATGAAAGACAAGGAGAAATTGTTGGGCTTGGACAATTCTTTGCGTTTCATTTTTTCACATTCTGCCCTTCGAGAGGGTTGGGACAATCCAAATGTTTTTCAAATATGCACCTTAAACGAAACCAAATCAGACATAAAAAAGCGTCAGGAAATTGGTAGAGGTTTGCGTTTGGCGGTTGACCAAACAGGAAAACGAACATATGACCAAAATATAAATCGTTTGACCGTTATAGCCAATGAATCCTATGACGATTTTGCCAAAACACTACAAAAAGAAATTGAAGACGATTGCGGTGTAGCATTTACAGGCAGAATCAAAAACAAACAAACTCGTACAGCTATCAAGTATCGCAAAGGTTTTGAAGCCGACCCGAAATTCTTGGAAATTTGGGAAAAGTTGAAAAAGAAAACCACTTACCGAGTATATTACAAAACTGACGAGTTAATTACTTTGGCAGCAAAAGCCATAAAAGATTTACCCGAAATCAAAGCGCCTTCCATTCGTTCCACCAAGATTGGAATTACAATGACAGACGAAGGCGTAGGAACAAGCTATGTAGGCGAAAAAGTAGAATCTTATGGTGGTTACGCTTGGAAAATACCTGATGTGTTGGGCTACATTCAAAGTAAAACAGAATTGACACGTTCTACCATTGAAGAAATTTTGAGCAAATCAGACAGAATTGAAGATATATTAATCAATCCGCAGTTGTTTTTGGACTTAGCTACACAAGCCATAAAACGGGCTTTGTACGATTTAATGATTGACGGTATTAAATACCAAAAAATCGGAAGTTCAGAATACGAAATGGCATTGTTTGAAGCTCAGGAATTGGAAGTTTATCTAAATGACTTTTCATTTAAAGTTGCCGACCCTTCAAAAACCATTTATGAGGAGTTTGTTCCTTTAGATTCAAGCGTAGAAAGCAAGTTTGCTCAAGATTGTGAAACCGGTGAGCAAATCAAGTTTTATTTCAAATTACCGAATTGGTTTAAAATCCCTACACCGATAGGAAATTACAATCCTGATTGGGCATTGGTATTTGAAGACGACAAGAAAATTTATTTTGTTGCCGAAACCAAAGACACAGGCACACCACAAGTTGACTTATCAAAACTAAGCGGTGACGAGCAAATGAAAATCAAATGTGGAAAAGCACACTTCAACGAGTTTGCCGACTTGGAATATAAAGTAGTAAACAAAGTAGGACAATTAATCGAATAAGCC
>JAURYY010000330.1 GCA_030653695.1 Paludibacter sp.
ATTTCTTCACAGAAAATTGATTCGAAAACTAACCATAAGCCGTCAACCTTGTCTTAGAAAAGAGCCATTATTTATTGTTTTACAAATATTAAAAATACGTTGGGTACAAAAGCCGATAGTCATTTAAGATTTTTAAAGTACACTTAATAATAATTAACACAAAAAAATTGTTTTAAAAATAAAAAATAATCATATATTTGTTGTTTATATCCAAAAGACATTTTTATAAAATCCTTAAATCATGAAATCTAATCACAGTCCTCCTCTAACAGTTATTTTTCAAACTATCCTCAATTACATTTAATGATGTGACCTTTTATCGGTTATATATCCCTTTACAAAATTTGGATGTTTTTCCTCTTAAGAGTTATATTTCATGTTAATTAAAACTCAATTTTTCGGTTATCCGGTTTTTAAATCAATTGAATTTAATAAACAAACTACTTATCTTAACTGAATAATATTAACTATTTTAGAAACATCTTATGAATAAATTATTAATTATTATTACATTAGGCATTGTTTTTAATACCTATGCACAACAATGGTCGCCAATAACGAACAACAATATTTGGAATTTGAACTCAGGTAATATAGGCATAGGAATTACAAATCCTCAATCAAAATTGGATGTAAACGGAGAAATCCGCAGCACACTTACAGGAATTTCTAACCTTAGATTAGTTTCAGGAGGTTATGCCGCTCTTTTAAGGAATGATGGGGTAAATACCTATCTGCTTTTCACTAACAACAACGATGTAAATGGCGGATGGAATAATCTTAGACCTTTAAGAATCAATAATTCTAATGGCGATATATTTATTGCAAATGAAAATGTTGCAATAACTCATTCTACAGGGAATCTTGGTGTCGGGATAAGCAATCCGCAATACAAATTGGATGTTAACGGTCCATTATTTCTGAGAAGTACCGAAGTAATCAACGGGTGGAATCACAGCCATTTATTCTGGGAAGGACACAGTCTTGTAATGGGTACTCCTGCCGGAGCTTACGCGTATAATTCTGTTGACCTCAAGCCGGGAGGAGTAAGTCAGGAACCACTTTCTTCACAACTTCGCATGTACACCTCTACAAATACGAACCAGCATACTTTGAACATCCAGCTTAATTCAAACGGAAACTGTTTTTTTAATAATCCGGGCAATGTAGGCATAGGAACTATTAATCCGTATTATAAACTTGATGTGCAGGGTGTAATGCGGGCTCATGAAGTTAGGGTAAATTTAAATTCGGGCGCTGATTTTGTGTTTGAAAACGATTATGAATTAATGCCATTGAGTGAATTATTAAAGTTTATTTCCAAAAACAAACACCTTCCCGAAATACCATCCGCTAAAGAAATGACTGAAGGATATACCGATTTGGGAGTACTACAAATCAAACTACTTCAGAAAATAGAAGAATTGACACTCTATGTGATTGAATTAAATAGGGAAATCCAAACATTAAAAGAACGAAAATAGAAAGGGAAAAATATGAAATTAAATAGAATTCTATTTACAGCACTTATGATGTTAATTTCTTTTTCATGTGGTATTTATTGCCCGTCAATTTCCAAACCACTAGATTTTCAACTTCTTGATTGGAACAATTATAATGATGTAAAAACTGTTGATTGGAACACGCATGAATATTGTTCTGATACGAAAATCTGGGAATTGGACAAAAAACATATAAAAGTGTATGGCTGGATATTTCATGGCTCACATAATAAAACCGTTCCATACTGGGACTTTTATTTGATAAATGATTCAATTTACATGTATGAGCCTAATACTATTAAAACAACTTCAATACGTGTTATATGTTTTAATCAGGAGGAACTTAATCGTTTGAAAAATAAATTTGACACTACGGATTTAACTAAAAAGTGTTATGTTAGGGGAAAGTTGAATATCTCTTGTTTGGAAACGATGGGATGTTCGGTAACAGCCGGAGGAGTAATTATTGAAAGTGCTGATAGTATTTTTTTTGAAAAATAAGGAAGGAGGTAAACATGAAAAAAATAATTTTTATCGTAGCTTCTTTTATATTATTATGTATAACTTCATGCAAAATACCCTGTCCTCCAATTTCCAAACCTAAGGACTTACAACCTATTGACTGGGAAAATTACAATGATGTAAAAACTGTATATTATAACTGTGTCAAATACTGTTCGGAAAAAAGCATTATGGAAGGCAGAAAAGTTAAGGTTTGTGGCTGGAAGTTGAAAAATCTTGATGGATTTGCCATTAGTGATGATTCCTTAAATGGGAGTGGACCTTCCATATTAATTCATATACCAAAACCAGAACAAAACTGTAAATTTTATATCAAAGGCACTATCTCTTTACCGTGTACTGAAACAGTTGATTTACTTGGCAGAAATTGTTCTAAAAGTTTTGTTGAAATACTTGTAGACTCAATTTCGCTTGAAAAATAGAAAGGAGGTTAAAATTATGAAAACACTAAAGAATATTTTAATTTTTTCTGTCTTTAATAGCATGTTTATGATTTCTTCATGCTCAGGAATTCTTTCAGATATAATGTGTCCTCCAGTAAAAAAACCTAATGACCTTAAACCTATAAATTGGAAAGAATATAACGATGTTAATACTGTTTATTGGAATTTGTTTGATAGATGTAAAGATGTAAATTGGGGATTAGAAGGTGATTCTGTTAAGATATTTGGATTTATTGTTCAATTTAAATACCAAGTAATTAAAGTAACTGGATTTTCAATATCTGACAAAGTTAACGTTACATCAAAAGATAGATGGATTGATATATCATGCTTTGAAAAAAAAACTATTAATAAATTACAATTACTTTTTGATTCGATAGATTTAACAAAAAAGTGTTATATTAAAGGCATTTTATATTTTAATGAAATGCCTACTCAAAATTGCTGCTCTGCTACGCCAGGTATACTTATAAATGAGGAAAATGATATTTACTTTGAAAACTAAGAAGGAGGAATAAATGCAACTAATTAAATTTAAAGTGTTCATTTTATGTTTCTCAATTTTACTGGATAGTGCATTAACTGCCCAGCAACAAGTTAGTATTGAGGAAGCAAGAAAGGTTTCTATCCAAGCTTTGAATATTCGAAACAGGGATAAAGCTGTTTTACAGGAAACTGATATTTTAACGGTTAATCGTTTGGAAAAAGAAAAACATATTTTAATTTTCGAAGTAATTTCAAAAAATGGTCAAGCCATTTTACTTTCAGGCAGTAAAGCCTGTCTGCCTGTATTAGGTTATTTTACGGTTAACAAAAATCAGTCGGTCTTCTCCGATGATGCACCCGATGGATTAAAAGATATGTTGGAAATTTACAAACGCCAAATTGCCTTGTGTTTTAAAAATGACACAATCCGTCTTTATTACCAAAAAGAATGGGAACAATTACTTGGAACAAATCCTATACAAGGAACAACAAATGGCAATCGTGTTGCAAGTAATATTGTCAGAACAGAAATTGTTTCACCACTTTTAACTACCAAATGGGGTCAAAGCAAGTCTAATGATAATCATTGTGACTCCTATAATTATTATGTAGATGATACTGATACAGATTGCAGCTCTTGTACTTCATCAAAATGTCCTGCGGGCTGTACGGCTGTAGCTATGGCACAGGTCATGCGTTATTGGAAGCACCCTGCGTATTTATCCAACAAGTCGGAACAATTTGATTGGTGCAATATGCCGGATTCTTTAATGTACAGTTCACCAAATTATATAAAGGAAAGAAATGCGGTTGCGAGACTGATAAAAGACTGCGGTATTGCAGCCGGTATGTCCTATTGTTATTTTGGCGGCTGCCAGTCCATGTCTCCAATTTGGAATGCACGTGAAGCATTGGAAGAGGATTTTGATTATAGCACCGATGCACATGTCGATTGGCGTTGGACACATACATCAACTGCATGGAAAAATAAAATCAAAGCCGATTTGAATAATGGGCGACCCGTTATATATTCTGCATTGGATGGGTTTATGGGACATTCATTTATTTTGCATGGGTATGACAGTGATGATAATTTTTGTATTAACTGGGGTTGGATTGGTAATTATAACTATTGGCTTACAATAAATGATTTATCCCCTGGAAATGGCAATACTTATACCACAGCCGAACATGCGATTTTTGAACTTTACCCTAAATATCCCCTGCGGGATTATTGCACCTATTATGTACCTTTATGGCAACATTATCACAATTATTATATTCAGCATGGTCAAACAACACCTGCACCATACTACAATGTTCCCAAAACATTTCCTTATTTGGAAAGTGTCGATGAAAGTATAGCTCAAGCATTAGGCTTGCCTTCATCATGGAACACAATCCCTTCAGGGGTTAGTACTGAATATGTTGCACATGATGTTATCGTATTGAAACCCGGTTTTCACGCACAAGCAGGCTCAAATTTCACTGCACGAATCGAACCATGTGCAGATTGTAGCTCAAAAACTGCATCCGTAGTATCTTCAAAAAAGTCTTTTTTATCGCATAAGAACATACAAAATACACCAAATCTAAACACAATTTTAAATAGAAAGTCATCAAAAGAACAAAAAGCAAATTTAAGTCAAAACACACCAAATCCTTTTGATAATGAATCAACAATCGAATATTTTGTTCCCGAGTCTGCAAAAGATTCAAGAATAATAATTGTAGACATATTTGGTCGAACCGTAAGAAATTTATTTATAAATAAAAATGACAATCAAATACGTATTTCAAACGGTATGCTAATCAAAGGGATTTATTTCTATACTTTAATTGTTGATAATCAAAAAATTGAAACGAGGAAAATGATAATTAGGTAAAAATTTATAAAATTCAAACTACTTAAAAATTTAAATAGTTTGGCTGACGATCCGGTAATATGTACTTGCCTCGATATGTGCAAAAGCGAAATTGTAGAAGGCATTCGCAAACACGGTTGCAAAACAATTGAAGATATTGGCGATGCGATTGAAGCAGGTGCTGTTTGTGGCAGTTGCCACGATGACCTGCAGGAAATACTCGATGAAGAAAATAATTAAAAAACTAAATGAGGGAGGCGAAAGTTTCCCTTATTTGTTTTGAAAAAAGTATTGAACCATTTGTGGTAGTTTGCGTTTTTTTGCGTACTTTGCGTTCTCAAAAAACATATCCCATGCACCAATTCCTTTCCATTCTCAAACAATACTGGGGTTACGATGAGTTTCGTCCATTGCAGGGTGATATTATCCAGAGCATTTCCGCAGGAAAGGATACACTTGGACTTATGCCAACAGGCGGAGGAAAATCGCTCACTTTTCAGGTGCCGGCTTTGGCTATGGAAGGTGTTTGTATTGTGGTTACACCGCTTATTGCATTGATGAAAGATCAGGTGGAAAACCTAAAAAAACGGGATATTCGAGCTGCGGCTATATTTTCAGGCATGACGAACGATGAAATTCTGACCACACTCGACAATTGCGTTCACGAAGCATATAAATTCCTTTACGTTTCGCCTGAGCGACTTGCCACTTCTGTTTTTCTCGAGAAAATTAAGCAAACGCGCGTTTGCATGATTGCTGTGGACGAATCGCATTGTATTTCGCAATGGGGGTACGATTTCCGCCCATCTTACTTGCGCATAGCCGATATTCGGGCTATTTTGCCCGAAATTCCCGTTCTGGCTCTAACCGCCACTGCCACACCCGAAGTAGTTGACGATATTCAGGAAAAATTACATTTTAAGCAAAAAAATGTTTTTCAAAAAAGTTTTTCGCGATCCAATCTGGCTTATGTAGTGCGAACTACCGAAAACAAAGATGAGTTATTGCTTAAAATACTGAACAGTGTTCCCGGAACATCGGTAGTTTATGTACGCAATCGCAAAAAAACAAAAGAAATAGCCGATTTTCTTCATCTGAATAACATTACTGCCGAACATTT
>JAURYY010000337.1 GCA_030653695.1 Paludibacter sp.
TCTATTCTCATTAATAAGGAAGTATTAGGTGCTTTTTTAAAAATAGAACCAAAATGATTTAATTGTCAGCAAGAATATTAAATCATATATATTTGAGTTAAATTTATTTCATTGGGTGCAAAACCCGATAGTCATTTAAAATTAACAATATGTTTAATAAACTTGTACATTATTTCTTGTATCATCGGTTGATAACATTTTCTTTTCTAATTGCCGTCTTGGTTTTAGGAATTTCGTTTGCGCCATTCAACTGGAAAACAGGGCTGATTCCACGCAATCCGATTCCCGTTGATGCCATTCCTGATATTGGCGACAATCAACAGATTGTATCGACCGAATGGATGGGACGTTCGCCCAAAGATATACAGGATCAGATCAGTTATCCGCTTACTTCAGCTTTGCTGGGTATTCCGGGAGTTAAAACTATACGAAGTACTTCGATGTTTGGCATGTCGTTTATCTATATAATATTTAAGGATAACGTAGAATTTTACTGGAGTCGGTCACGCATACTTGAAAAACTCAACTCCTTGCCGAAAGGAACTTTACCGGAAGGAGTGCAACCTACTTTAGGACCCGATGCAACAGCTCTGGGGCAAATATTTTGGTACACTCTCGAAGGTCGTAATCCGAAAACAGGCAAACCCATTGGAGGTTGGAATCCTCAGGAGTTACGCACATTACAGGACTTTTACGTTAAATACAGTCTTTCAGCAGCCGAAGGTGTTTCGGAAGTGGCTTCGGTTGGTGGCTTTGTGAAAGAATATCAGGTTGACATACAGCCTGAAGCATTGAAAGCTTATGGTGTGTCGGTGATGGATGTGATGAATGCCGTAAAGAAAAGTAATCTTGATATTGGAGCTGAAACCATTGAACTGAATAATGTTGAATACATGATAAGAGGATTGGGGTACGTAAAAAGTATTGAAGATTTGGAAAACTCCGTAGTTTCAGTACGGAATAATACCCCTGTTCGCATCAAAGATGTTGCCCTCACTTCATTTGGACCTGCAACCCGCCGTGGTGGATTAGATAAATCGGGTGCAGAAGCAGTTGGCGCGGTGGTGGTAGCCCGTTATGGTTCAAACCCTATGGAGGTAATCAACAATGTAAAAGCAAAAATCAAGGAAATTGAAGCTGGGCTACCTCAAAAAACATTACCAGATGGTTCGGTGTCGAAAGTTTCCGTTGTTCCGTTTTACGACCGAACAGGACTTATAAAGGAAACCATCGGAACGCTGGAGTCGGCTCTGACGCATGAAATTATTATTAGCATCATAGTCATAATTGTACTTGTTCTTAATTTAAGATCATCGATAATTGTTGCCGGTTTATTACCATTGGGAGTGTTAATGACATTTGTGTTGATGCGCTTTTTTGGTGTTGATGCCAATATTGTAGCATTGTCAGGTATAGCAATTGCCATTGGTGTGATGGTTGATATAGGAATAGTTGATGTGGAAAATATTTTACGACACATGGAAATGCCCGAAAATAAAGGGGTGAGAGGTAAAGAATTGATGAAACTTATATATGATGCAACAACAGAGGTTCGTGCAGCTGTTGTTACCTCTATTGCTACAACGATTGTAAGTTTTTTACCTGTTTTTGCCATGGAAGCAGCTGAAGGCAAAATGTTTCATCCACTGGCATTTACCAAAACCTTTGCGCTTATTTCCGCTTTTGTTTTAGGTATTGTAGTATTGCCTACATTAGTGCATATTCTTTTCGACATCAGAATAGACTCAAAGAAAATCAGAAGGGTTTTTAATGGAGCATTGATACTCGCCGGCATTGCCATGGTTGTTATCTGGCAAATGATACCTGCATTAGCTTTGGTAGCCGTTGGGATAAATAATGTATTAGTTAATAAATGGTCAGAAAAAAGAAAAGAATATCCGAATTATATCAATATTGCCATTACTGTATTTGTTGCCCTCTATTATTTATCTGTTGAATGGCTGCCATTAGGTGCTCATAACGGCACATTTGTAAATTTTCTGTTTGTTGCCGGAATTGTAACTGTTATCTTACTTGCGCTAATGAGCATGGTTCGTTTTTATGAGCCAATACTTCGATGGGCATTGATAAATAAATGGAAATTTCTGATGCTACCGGCATTTACATTGCTTTTTGGTTGGACAATTTGGCAGGGTTTCGATAAAACATTTGGTTTGGTTGCCAAAGGATTCGATAAAATTGGCTGGCAGGCTCCTGCCAATGCATTTCCGGGAATAGGAAAAGAATTTATGCCTTCGTTGAACGAAGGTTCATTTCTTTTAATGCCAACAAGTATGCCTCATTCAAGTATCGAAAAAAATCTGCAATATATAGAAACGCTTGACAGACGATTGGCTGCGATACCGGAAGTAGAAGTGGCGGTAGGTAAGTGGGGACGTGTAAATTCGTCCTTAGATCCGGCGCCTGTTCAAATGTTTGAGAATACCATCAATTACAGGTCGGAGTACTTGTTGGATGAAAACGGTCATCGAATGCGATTCAAAACAAATGGAGATGGAGCTTATTTGTTGAAAAACGGTAAAATTTTTAAACCCGAAAAAGATGATTTCCGTGCAATCCCGGCTGATAGTTTGATT
The DNA here is from genome assembly GCA_030653695.1 of Paludibacter sp. Taxonomy (GTDB): domain Bacteria; phylum Bacteroidota; class Bacteroidia; order Bacteroidales; family Paludibacteraceae; genus Paludibacter. The sequence continues at coordinate 2,598 of JAURYY010000337.1, forward strand.
GCATCAGATAAAGGGAAATATTTTCGTCAGTGGCGACCACAAATAAAGAAACCAACTGACATCTGGAACGAAATAGTAAAAGTAACCAATATTCCCGGATTGACGTCTGCTCCAAAATTGCAGCCTATTGAAGCCCGGTTGGTAATGCTTTCGACCGGAATGCGTGCGCCCATGGGACTGAAAGTGTATGGACCTGATTTGGAATCGATAGAAAAAGCCGGAATGCAGTTTGAAAAAGCATTGAAAGATGTCCATTCGGTTAAAGCAAGTTCGGTGTTTTACGATCGGGCAGTTGGTGCGCCTTATTTAGAAATAAAACTGAACCGTGAAAATATGGCACGTTATGGGATGATGGTGAGTGACGTTCAGGAAATATTGCAAGTAGCAATGGGTGGTATGTCGTTAAGTACTTCGGTTGAGGGTCGCGAACGTTTCCCTATGCGGGTACGTTATGCCAGAGAATTACGTGATAATCCGGAAGATATCAAACGCATCTTAATACCTGCCATGAATGGAAACCAAATACCGTTGAGCGAAATTGCCGATATTGATTATACGCGTGGTGCGCAAATGATAAAGAGCGAAAATACTTTTTTAGTTGGCTATGTAATATTTGACAAAGTGGAAGGCAAAGCCGAAGTGGATGTAATAAATGAAGCTTCAGGAGTATTACAGAAAAAAATTGACTCAGGCGAATTGAAAACACCTCAGGGTGTAACTTATAAATTTGCAGGTAATTACGAAAATGAAATCCGTGCAACAGAGCGGTTATCCATTGTAATTCCTATCAGTTTAATGCTGATTCTACTACTGTTATATTTTCAGTTTAAAACCATTATAGCATCATTTATCCATTTTTCGGGAGTTTTTGTGGCTTTTGCAGGCGGTTTCATTATGCTTTGGTTATATGGTCAGGACTGGTTTCTGAATTTTCCTGTAGCTGGAGTCAATTTACGTGATTTATTCCAAATGCACCCAATCAATTTGAGTGTGGCGGTTTGGGTTGGTTTTATTGCGTTATTTGGTATAGCAACTGACGACGGCGTACTAATGGGTTCATATATCCATCGGGTTTTTGAGGAAAGACAACCGTCAACGGTACACGACGTAAGGGAAGCGGTAATTGCAGCAGGTAAAAAACGCGTTCGCCCTGCTATGATGACAACTGCTGTGACGATAATTGCTTTGTTGCCAGTTCTAACATCAACCGGCAAGGGAGCGGATATAATGGTACCCATGTCGATACCAACATTCGGAGGCATGATTATACAGGTTATGACCATTTTTGTAGTTCCGCTTTTTCAGGCAATGTGGCGGGAGAATGTAGTCACAGGGAATTTGAAAAAAAGTATTCAAACAACCAATAATCAGGAATAATGATGGAAATAAAATGGATAAAAAGAACAATCATTTTAATCAGTATTTTAATGATTAGTGTCGTAGGGTATTGTCAAACTGGCGATTCAATGAATTACTACCTGGAAATTGCCGCAAAAAATAATCCTAAAGTCATGCAGCGATTCAATGAATATCAGGCTGCCCTTCAAAAAGTTCCTCAGGTGAGTTCATTGCCCGATCCTCAATTGGAAATGGGTGTTTTTCTAAGTCCGATGGAATTGATTGGCGGAAGTCAGGTGGCAGACATTAAATTAATGCAGATGTTTCCATGGTTTGGCGTCATCAAAAACGCCAAAGACGAAATGAGTCTGATGGCAAAAGCAAAATATGAGGCATTCATCGATGCAAAATTGCAGGTTTTTTACGAAGTTCAGAGCATTTGGTTCGACTTATATAAAGTCAGACGCAATTTAGCTATTTCAGAAGGAAACATGGAATTATTAAAATCAATTGAAAGATTATCGATAGGAAAATTCAAATCAGGTTCAACGAATAATGCTTCAAGTTCGGGAAGTTCCAAAATGTCCGGCATTGGAATTGCTTCAAGTTCGGGTAGCGGAGGTGGTATGAGTGGGAGTATGAACGGTATTTCAGCCGGTTCTAATGCATCTGCTATTTCCTCTAATAAAGGAGTTTCCGTTCCTAAGAATTCTTCCATGAGCTCGGGTTCTTCATCACTTGCGGATGTTTATCGTATTCAGATAGAGATAAGTGATTTGGAAAATTCGATAGCACTGTTGAAAAATGAAGAACAGATAATCCGGGCAAGATTTAATAGCCAGTTGAATCGTTCATTAACCCTTCCCGTATCGGTAAGCGATTCGTTGTCGGTTGAGCCTTTAGCTATTTCTTATTTATCCGTTTCAGATTCAATGTTTATTCAGCACCCAATGCTAACAATGCTGAAATACGATCAACAGTCCATTGGTGCCCGAAAAAAGATGCAGAAACAAATGGGCTTACCTATGATAGGTGTCGGACTGAATTATTCGGTGATTGCCAAAAATAGTATGTCAACTTCGCACATGAATGGCGATGATATGATTATGCCCATGTTGAGTATCTCATTACCAATTTACAGAAAGAAATACTCATCCATACAAACGGAATCAACCTATTTAAAAACAGCTTTGGAGAACAACTATCAGGCTACGGTCAATGCATTAAAAACAGAATATTATGAAGCATTGCAACTGTACTTTGATGCACAACGAAGAATGAGACTGTATCAAAATCAGAGCCAACTTACCCGAAAATCATTTGATATTCTGCTCAAATCTTATGCAGCATCTGCCACAGGATTAACCGAAATAGTGCAGCTGCAACAGCAGTTACTTGATTACGAGATGAGGCAGGAAGCGGCAAAAACTGATTTTAATAAATCAAAAGCATGGATTGAACGGCTTAATGCAACGTTGAGATGATTTTCAAGTTTTGAATTAAAACGTATTAAAGAATTAGTAATTATAAAATTAAAGTGATATGAAAAAGTTTTTTTCGAATATATATGTACGATACATATTGTTGCTGGTTGTTGGTGTATTTGTTGGCTGGTTGTTTTTTCACTCTTCCGAAAGTACCACGCATAAACATGAAGATGATGAAGAAATTACAAAGAACGAGATTTGGACTTGTTCAATGCATCCCCAAATAAAAATGGACAAGCCGGGCAAATGTCCCCTTTGTGCTATGGATTTGATTCTACTGCATCAAAATAGTGCTGCTCAAATGGATTCCGATGTTATTCATTTTACAGCCGATGCAGCAGCTTTGGCACATGTTGCAACATCGGTAGTAAATCGCCGGCAACCAACCAAAGAAGTACGTTTGTATGGCAAAGTACAGGCCGACGAAAGACTGTTGCAAAATCAGGTAGCACATATTACAGGCAGAATAGAAAAACTATTTGTAAGTTTTACCGGTGAGGCTGTTAGCAAAGGTCAGTTGCTTGCGCTTATTTATTCGCCCGATTTAATTACAGCACAACAAGAATTGCTTGAAGCGGCTAAAAGCAAACAATCACAACCGGCTATTTATGAGGCTGCCATAGAAAAGCTCAGGCAATGGATGATGAGTGAAAAACAAATCATTCAGATTGAACAAAATGGACAGGTAAAAACAAAATTTGAAGTTTACGCAAATACTTCGGGAGTTGTAACTACTAAAAAAATTAATGTTGGAGACTATGTCTCTCAAGGAACAGGAATGTACGACATTGCCAACCTTACAAAGGTTTGGGTACTCTTTGAAGCATACGAAAGTGATTTGCCATTTCTGAATGTAGGAAATAAAGTGAATTTCAGTTTACAGGCTTTGCCTGGTAAGAACTTTAATTCAACCATTCGTTTTATTGACCCTGTAATTGACCCTGTAAACAGAGTAGCAAAAGTAAGGGTTGAAGTAGATAATATTGGTGGCAAGCTAAAGCCTGAAATGTTTGTAACAGGAGTTGTTCAAGCAAACCTAAATGAATATAAAAATATGTTAGTTATACCCCGTTCATCTGTATTATGGACAGGCAAACGTTCTATTGTTTATGTCAAACAAACTGAAAGTGAAGAATTAAATTTCAAAATGCGTGAAATTGAAATTGGACCCATGCTGGGTAATAGTTATGTTGTTATCTCTGGTCTTGTTGAAGGTGAAGAAATTGTTACCGATGGTACTTTTAGCGTGGATGCCGCTGCTCAACTCGAAGGAAAACCAAGTATGATGAATAATTAAACCCTAACTCCGCATTAATTTAGGTAGTCTATTTCTATTTTTTTAAAAAACTGTTTTGTTTTTATTGTGATTTCAGACCGATTCCACTGTCCGCGAATTTTAGTTTGATAGATTAATTTAAAATGACTATCGGGTTTTGCACCCAATGAAATAAATTTAACTCAAATATATATGATTTAATGATTATCCGCAAAGTGTGCAGAGCAGTATTAAATGATTTTAATTTGAAAAAGAATGGCGTAGCCATGAAATCTTCGTAGAAAAAATATAAAATATAGAAATTGAGGGGCATAGCCCTGAAATCTGGGATTTAAGA
>JAURYY010000338.1 GCA_030653695.1 Paludibacter sp.
TGTGCATGATGCAGCCCTTGAGGGGGATGAAATAGCCAAAGAAATTTTCCGGTTTACAGGGAAAATTTTGGGGGAAGCTTTTGCCGATTTCATTGCTTTCAGTGCTCCCGAAGCCATCGTACTGTTCGGTGGCTTGACTAAATCGGGCGATTTTATTCTACATCCTATCGTGGAAAATATGGAAAAAAATCTGCTCCCCATCTGGAGAGGAAAAATAAAAGTTTTGTTCTCGGAACTTAAAGAAGCTGATGCTGCTGTTTTGGGTGCAAGTGCTTTGGCATGGGAGTTGTAAAACACATTTACTATTTAGTTATTTACCATTTACTATTTGCATTTATCTTATAAATGTATCAGTAGCTAACATAAAAAGAGAAACGCAAAACAGATAATTTGATTATCAATGTTTTGCGTTTTTTTGTCTTGGTTTTTGATTCTAATTTTTGTTTAAAATCTATTTCTTGGTTACGACCTGTGCCACATCCTACTTTCAAATAAACAGCACTATATCTCCAACTTTATTTTGGCACGCGTCACAAACCAGCGTTAACTGGGGTGTTATGGTGCGTTTTTGATTAAGAAGCCATCGGATTGACTTGTATCTGACCACCTATTGCTCTTAATACTTTCATGATTGTATCAAATTGTGGTTTTGATCCTTCTGATAAAGCTTTATATAGACTTGGTCTGCTTAATCCTGTCTCCTGTGCAATTTTCGTCATACCAATTGATTTTGCAATATGGCCAATTGCAACAATCACTTCTGAATCATCTCCATCTGCTAATACAATATTAAGATATTCTGCAATCATTTCGTTACTATCTAAGTAGTCTGATATATTAAATCTTGAAGTTTCCATTTCGCTATTTTTTTATTCTGTTTAAAATGCCTTTTGCCCTTTCAATATCTTTTTGTTGAGTTGATTTGTCTCCTCCAACGAGAAGAATAATAATTTTCCCGTCTGATTCTTTGAAATAAACTCTGTATCCTTTGGCGTAATCTATTTTTAACTCCCGAATACCATTGCCCACAGATTCAGATTCTCCAAAATGTTCGTCATCTTCGATTTTTTGAAGTCGAAACAATATTTTTGCTTTGGCTCTTAAATCTTTTAGTTTTCGTAGCCATTTTTCAAATTCGGAAGTTTTCTCAATTATGTACATTTAATCACGTGTATTCTTTTGGATACAAATCTATTAAATTTATTTCAATTGCGAAAGGTTTTGATTTTAAATTTTTCTATTTTATTTAAATGCACACTCACTGGTGCAGGTCTGTTATCTGTGCCACATCCTACTTTCAAAGATACATCACATAATTTCTATCTTTGCATTGACACGGTTCAAAGACCCGTGCCAGTTTGAGAATCTTGGTTATTGACTCTATACATCAATTAAATCGCTGTAACCGGTCGGGCTTTAATTCCGTTCTTTTCTTCGTTCAGTTCCATCATAATAATATCACCTTCGTGCAGAGTGCCTTCCAACACAATGTCGGCGAGTTCGTCTTCGAGATAATGCTGAATGGCACGTTTCAATGGACGGGCGCCAAATTGCACATCATACCCTTTGTCGGTTAAAAATTCTTTGGCTTCTTCCGACAACTCAAGATGGAAACCCATGGCTGTTACACGGCTGAATAATCCTTTCAGTTCGAGATCAATAATTAGCTTGATAGAATCGCGGCTCAACTGATCAAACATCACCACTTCGTCCACCCGGTTCAGAAATTCAGGTGCAAAGGTGCGGTTCAGTGCTTTTTGAATAACTCCACGCGAAAAGTCAGAATCGATAAGAACATCAACACCGGTGTTAAATCCTACTCCTTTGCCGAAATCTTTCAACTGACGAGTACCGATATTGGAAGTCATAATAATAATCGTGTTTTTAAAGTCGATACGTCTGCCCAAACTGTCAGTCAGACGACCTTCGTCCATTACTTGTAAAAGGATATTGAACACATCGGGGTGCGCTTTTTCAATTTCATCAAGCAAAATGATAGAGTAAGGTTTGCGGCGGACTTTCTCGGTCAGTTGACCGCCTTCTTCATAACCCACATATCCCGGAGGTGCACCAATCAAGCGCGAAACACTGAATTTCTCCATGTATTCGCTCATATCCACACGAATCAACGCATCGGCACTGTCGAACATAAATTCGGAAAGCATTTTTGCCAGATGTGTTTTACCAACTCCGGTTGGACCTAAGAAAATAAAAGACCCAATCGGTTTGCTCGGATCTTTCAACCCGATACGATTCCGCTGAATGGCTTTTACAATTTTATTCACGGCATTGTCCTGTCCAATAATTTTGCTACACAATACTTCTTTCATTTGTCGGAGTTTCAGTCCTTCAGCTTGTGCAATACGCTGTACCGGAATTCCGGACATCATGGACACTACTTCGGCAACGTTTTCTTCGTCAACAGTTTCGGGATGTTTTGCCGATTCTTGTTCCCAGCGTTTCACTGCATCTTCGAGTTCGTATTGGGTTTGCTTTTCCTGATCGCGGATGGGTCCGGCAAGTTCGTATTTTTGTTCGCCCAACACCCTGAGTTTTTCCTTGCGAAGTTCTTCAATGCGTTTTTCGAGTTGTTCAATTTCGACTGGAACCGAAACTGTGCCAATATGAACGCGCGATCCGGATTCATCCAATGCATCGATCGCTTTATCAGGAAAACATCGGTCGGTAATGTATCGGTCGGTTAGACGCACACAGGCTTTGATGGCTTCGGGAGTATATCTGACATTGTGATGATACTCGTACCTGTCCTGAATATTTTCGAGAATCTGTAAAGTTTCTTCGGCAGTGGTGGGGTCAACCATAATTTTCTGGAAACGACGTTCGAGTGCTCCATCTTTTTCAATACTCTGTCGGTATTCGTCTAAAGTAGTTGCACCGATACACTGAATTTCACCACGAGCCAATGCGGGTTTCAGCATATTGGCAGCATCTAATGATCCCGGTGCTCCTCCTGCTCCCACGATGGTATGAATTTCATCGATAAATAGAATAATATTCGGATTTTTCTGTAATTCGTTGAGAATGGCTTTGATACGCTCTTCGAATTGCCCGCGATATTTGGTTCCTGCCACAATGGAAGCCATATCGAGTAAAACCACCCGTTTGTCGAACAAAACGCGTGAAACACGATGTTGAATAATGCGTAATGCCAATCCTTCCACAATAGCCGATTTGCCAACTCCTGGGTCGCCAATCAGTACAGGATTGTTTTTTTTACGACGACTGAGAATTTGCGCTAACCGTTCAATTTCACGATCGCGTCCCACGATAGGATCTAATCGATTTTCGATGGCTGCTTTGGTTATATCTGTTCCGAAAGTATCGAGGGCGGGTGTATCGCTTTGCTTGGCAGCGCCTGAGGCATGACCTTTTTGTTTATGACGCGGATCATCATCCTCATCATCGTCATCATGAAAACTTTGTCCCATCATGGGAGCATCTTTCGGGGTTTCGATGAATGTTTTTGCCTTGTCATAAGTCAAATGTTCGGCATTCAGGGCATCTACGGCTAAGTTATTTTTTTCTTTCAAAATGGCAAGCAGCAGATGTTCAGTATCCGCCATTTCGGCAGATAGAGCACGGGTTTCGAGTTCCATTATTTTTTTGATCCGTTCGGTACTTTTAAGCAAGGGGATTTCGATATTTGTCGGATCGTGTTCGGTGCGAATCTGACTTTCGATGTTTTGTTTCACCCTGATCAGATTTACCTGCGAATAATTTAATATTTCAATCGCTCTGCCGGTTCCGTTTCGCAAAATACCGAGCAATAGATGTTCGGGACCCACATAATTGTTACCTAATCGTTCGGCTTCTTGTGTGCTGTAAAGCAACACGTTGTGTAATTGTTCTGTATAGTTGACTAACATATTTTGTTTCTCCTTAACTGGTTATCTGCTTAGAACAAGTGTTTATTTTTGAAATAAACTTTATTTCAAAAACTGTCTTAAATTAAGCATAGAAGGCATTACTGATTAATAAGGAATATTTTTTAACATTAAGTGAATAAGATACTTAGCTATA
>JAURYY010000346.1 GCA_030653695.1 Paludibacter sp.
CATTTAGAAAGTTTTTCGCACTTCGAAATAAAAAAAAACAATGAACTGTAAGTTTTTAATGACAAAGTCGTTAAATTCAAAATTCAAATTAGATTACTGCATTTTCAAAAGGTTGCCTAAAAATTACAAATAACGAATACTTTGCTTTTTGCGACAAGTTTGAAAATAACAACAAAACAAAAAAAAAGAAAACACATCTCGTCAATCCAATGGCTAGGTGCTAATACACGCCTATAAAAAATGGCTACAATACTGCATTTTCGAGGTTTTGTTGCCCGCACGTACCGTGTGCAAGTTAGTAAATGTCATCGCCCGCAATGTAGTTGGGGGGCGCGGATATTGCGTACAATAAGTATAATTTTACCGGACAAGTTTTGCAAAATTTAAAAGAACATACTGCAAATGAACAAACACCGATTGCCGAGTTATACACCAACAATTACGACCATGCGGGGCGATTGCTGAAAACAAAGTACAAAATAAACGACAAGCCCGAAGTTATTTTAAATGATATGACCGCTTCAGGCTCGTACGATGAATTGGGTAGACTTCGTATAAAAAAACGGCACAACGGCACCGACACTGAAGAATACGATTACAATATTCGTAATTGGACTACACGTTTAAAAAGTGGAACGTTTGAAGAGGAATTGTATTATAATGCAGGGTTACCAATAGGGACAAATGCTTGTTATAACGGTAATATTGCTTATAGTTCATGGCTTTACAATGGAGATAAAAATGGATATGCTTATAAATACGATGAATTAAACAGGTTGACTTGGGCACAAAGTTATTTTAATAACCAAATCATGCCAGATGGCGATTATGATGAGTACTTTTCATTTGATAAGCATGGCAATATTATTTCACTCGGGAGAATGAAAGATGCTAACCCTATTGATCATTTAATGCCTATGATATATAATGGAAATCAAATACAATCAATTTATGATGAGTTTGGGGGTGGTTTTCAATATAATACTAAAGAATATAATGATAATGAAAAATGTCCTGAAATTGAGTTTACTTACGATCCAAATGGTAATATGATTTCAGATTTTGATCGGAATATTGTTACAATTAAATACAATTTACTAAATTTGCCCGACATAGTTCAATTTGGAAATGGAAATCAAATAATTAATAAATACGATGCCGGCGGACAAAAGTTAAGTACAAGATACAAAACATTAAGTTATTTGTTACCGCAGCCATTAAATCCGGGTGAGATTTTAAGCGGAGCGGTCGATGTAAATGCTGATGAAACAGTAATAGTTGAAGGTACAGATTATTTGGGGAATATAGAGTACAAAGTTATCAGAACATTCGATTATGATGTAACGGAACTTCCGGTAGATTCACGCTTTGTTGAACGGATTTGCAACCCAGAGGGTTATTTAACCCATCATTTAACAACAACATACGGACCAATATATAACTATTACCGTAAAGACCATTTGGGTAATAATCGTGAGGTTTGGCAAGCGGCTTATTTAAGAAATGGGACTCTGCGAAATGCTTCAACAACACAACGCACCCAATATTACCCAAGCGGTTTACCATGGGCAAGTAATAGTGGAGATAATCCGAGTGCACAAAATAAAAAATTTAATGGGTGTGAATTCATTGAGATGCACGGATTAGATGTTACCGATTTAGGTAACAGAGGGGTTCATAATGCTAAAAACCGCTTCGACACAATGGACAGATTCTGTGAAAAATTCCCTTGGCAATCGCCTTATGTACATGCAGGGAATAATCCGGTGAATTATGTGGATGTGATGGGGGATAGTGTTGCTGTTTTATTATATCCCGGAACTGTTGGACATATGGCGATGCTTATTCAAAATGACAATGGTAAATGGTCATATTATTCGGTAAATGGGGATGATTTATATAAATTAACAAATGGTTTGCTCGGGAATAAAAATTTTGATGAAATAAAAAAAGGTGAATTTGATAGCCCAGCTGATTTTCTAAAAAATGAGTTTAATCAGTTATCTGACAAAGAAAATGACAATGAGAAAGCAAATTATAAGTTTACAGATGCATATATTTTGCCTACTACAAAAGAGCAGGATAAGTCAATGTCAGACACTTTTGAAAAAATTAGTAATGAAAAATATGATGTATTTACAAATAATTGTGCTCATGCTGTACAACGTACTATATCATCTGTAGGTTTTGGAGTTAACGAAAAAACCTATCAGCCAACGGGTATGTATGGGACTACAAGTACATATTCAATGATTGAATCAACACCAATGAGACCCAATACGGCTTTTAGTGTAATTAAACAAAACAACCCTCAAGGAACTCATATTAAACTTAGAATAAAATGAAGCTCAATCGAAAACAAATAATTAAGATAATTGTAGTTATTATTATTGGATTTGTAGTTTATAAATGTGACATACCTTTGAATACCAAACCAGGCACAGTAACACTTGACACTAAAGAAGATGTTTTTAAAACCAAAAGAAGTTTATGGGTCTATAAACCAGTTGCTGATTCATTCTTATTGCATGATAGTTTAAGAAACATTTTATTTAAATTCAAGGATATATTTGCTTATGATAGTCGATATATTCGTAATATTCATATTCATTTATTTGCTCCATGGGCTATAGTTAATTACAGTTCAAAGAATAAATTCGTAACACTTACAACTGAATATATGGCACTTAAAGATAAAGAAAACAATAGGCGTGGGATATCCTACACAATTTCCAGTAATCCAAAATCCGATAAATTACTAGATTATCCCTATGCATGGCCATCCGATGATTCAATTAAAGGCGATTCATATATTCAAACAATTATTAAATATCCACTTCCCGATACTCTTTTTTTAATAATTTGGGGTAGGTCAGATTTCTATATGCCATATTCTATTTACAAAACATTGCCAGATTCTATTCGAATAAATACTTTAAGTTCTAAGTCTGATTATAATGGTCAAATTAAACTTGCACAAATAAAATTTATTTTAACTGATAGTGTTATTAATCATAAATCACCAAAAGGCATAAAAAGAAAACTTATTATACCCTGGGTTACAAAGCTGTAAAAGTTATGTGCCTGATTTTGCGTTAAAAAACGATGA
>JAURYY010000348.1 GCA_030653695.1 Paludibacter sp.
GATAATCAACAAAGTAAAAAATTGCGTCTTTGCGACTTTGCGTGAAAATTTATTTCGAGATAAATAACAAAGTATTTTATAATTATCAGTGTAATATTCTTATTATCAAAGTGCTAATTGATTTTATAACGACACATTAAAAAATAAAACAGCATCATAAACTTAAAAACTTACTCAAAATGAAAACACTCAAAAAAATTAGTTTGGCGCTTGGTATAGTATTGATTTTTACCGGCTGCGATGTATTTAGCGATTTGCTGACTATTACGATTAAAGATGTAAAAATCACCAAAAAGTTTGATTTTAACATCACTCCCCTTCTCAAAACGAATGGCGATAGGGTAATTTCAGGGAGTTATCAATTTGCTGATTCAGCTACAGTACAACTCAATCAGTCCGACACTTTGAAAAATTATCTTGAACACATTAAAAGTGTTAAAATTGACAGTATTACCTGCAAACTAACCGGAGTTGAAAGCGGAGTTATCCAATCGTTGGAGCTTACCGTCAGACCTTTAAACATCACAAAATCGCTAAACAACCCTGAACCCAATTCTGAACTGTACGTGAGTTTTACCGACGAAGAATTTAAAAGTATAGCCAATGCCTTACTTGCTTCGCAGGAACTTAAATTTATCCTGAAAGGTGTTGTAAATAAAGCTCCTGTAACTTTTAGCGTAGCCGTTACGGTTGATGCCGATTTTGTTGTTAAAATAATAAAATAAAACTCACAAAGCCGGAGTGTTAAATACCTCAACAGAGTTCGTAAAATTTCCGTTGAGGTTTTTTATATTTGTAAACTACATAGGATCAACATCTAAGCCTATTCTGACCGATTTAAACTTAGATTCGGACAAAATCTGATCTTTAATTTGATGTAGAATCTCTTTTGCTTTTACATGTGAGGCTTCGTTTTCAATTTTCAGAATGATTTGCTTGATAAATAAATTCTGAATACGAGCAATCGGCGGATCGATTGGACCAAGCACCCGACTACCAAATACCAGTCGCAATTGATTACCCATAGCCACGGCAGCTTGTTTCACTACCTGTACATCTTTGTGTCGCAAGGTAATCTGAATCAACCGAAAAAAAGGCGGATACTTAAACAACCGGCGTTCCTCTGTCTGATTTTTATACATAGCCAAATAATTATTCCTTATGACTTGACCAATAATCGGATGCTCAGGCGATGAAGTTTGCAAAATGACCAAACCCCGCTTGTTTTTTCGTCCGGCGCGTCCGCTTACTTGTGCCATCAGTTGATACGCCCTTTCGTGGGCACGAAAATCGGGAAAATTCAGCATGTTGTCGGCGTTGAGAATCCCCACCAGACTTACGTGCTCAAAGTCTAATCCTTTGGTTACCATCTGCGTTCCAATCAGAATATCAACCTTGTGTTGTTCAAAATCGGATATCAGTTTTTCGTAGGATTTTTTCGATCGGGTAGTGTCTAAATCCATGCGACTGACGCGCACTTCGGGAAAAATCTGTTGTATTTCATCTTCAATTTTCTCGGTTCCAAAACCTTTTGTATTTAGGTTTGGCGTTTTGCAAACGGGGCAAATAACTGGAATGGACTCGGTATAACCACAATAATGACAGGTAAGCGTATTGAAAATTTTGTGAACTGTGAGACTGACATCGCAATTTTTGCATTTTGGCACATAAGCACAACCCTTGCATTCGATGTAAGGAGCATAGCCGCGGCGGTTCTGAAAAAGGATGACTTGTTCTTTGTTGTCGAGTGCTTTTCGGACTTTCTCGAGCAAAACGTCCGAGAAATGACCTTGCATACATTTTTTCCGGTAAGCTTCTTTGGTGTCAACAACCACAATTTCGGGCAATTGCATTTCTTCGTGTCGTTGATGCAATTCCACCAATCCGTATTTGCCTGTTTCGGCATTATAATAACTTTCGATGGAAGGCGTGGCAGTTCCAAGCAAAGTTTTTGCGCCATGCATCGATGCCAGCATGATAGATGCATTTCGGGCATGATATCGCGGCGAAGGGTCGTGTTGTTTGTAACTCGAATCGTGCTCTTCGTCCACTATAATCAACCCCAATTGCCTGAAAGGAAGAAATACCGACGAACGAACGCCAATAATCACATCATAACTTTTGTCATTCAGTACATTATTCCAGATTTCAACACGCTCTGCATCCGAAAATTTTGAGTGATAAACGCCGAGTCGTTTGCCGAAAACCCGTTTCAAACGCGAAGTAAGCTGAGTAGTTAAAGCAATTTCGGGTACCAAATACAAAACCTGCTTACCTTGTTCTAAGGTTTTTTGAATCAGATGAATATATATTTCGGTTTTACCGCTCGAAGTTACACCATGAAGTAAAACAACAGCATTATCGGCAAACTTTTTGTTTATTTCATTTAGAGCAGTTTCTTGAAATTCGTTCAATGAATAGACAGCTCCTGTTTCAATATCCGAAACATCCAACCGCCCGATTTCTTTCAGGTAAGTTTCCAATGCGCCCCGCTCCACTAATCCGGTTAAAACAGCCGGCGATGCGCCCGATTTTTCGAGCAATTCTTTGCGTGTAACTTCTTTCTGTTTAGCAGGGGTTAAGCATTTCGACAAATCGATATACATCATCAGTACATCAAGTTGCTTTTTGGCGCGACCTACTTCATCAAAAATTCTACGTAGGTTATCCTCTTTGCGGGCTTGTTCACTCAACCGAATAAAAGTTTCGGTTTTAGCGCGGAATTTTTCTGTCAATTCTTCATTCACTTCCACCGCACCTTTTTCGAGCAGCATTTTCAGTGTGGGTAGCACATTGCGCATTTCTGTGGCTTTATTTAGTTCAGCCACATTCACCGGTTTTCCGTCCGAAAGCGCATCTAAAACGCGTTGTTCTTTTTCGGAGAGCAAAGTTTCAGCTTCAAAATCGGGATTGATACATACCTGCGTTTCGCTTTCGAGTTTCAATCCTGCCGGAACTGCTGCCTGATAAACATCGCCCGGATAAGCCTGATAGTATGCGCCTAACCACTCCCATAATTTTAACTGAGGGTATCGTAACACAGGCTGACTGTCGAGCAGACAAATTATTTCCTTTATCTCGTAAATCAGCTCCGGCTTGTAGGTGTGTATCAACGATACGATGCCCGTGTACATTTTCTTTTTGCCAAACGGCACCACCGCACGCATGCCAATCCGCACTGAGTCAGCCCATTCGTCAGGTACTGAATAGGTGAAAGTGTTGGCCAATGGCAAAGGCAGTATTACGTTAATGTGTTTCATGAACCCTTAGCCCTTATGGGAAAATCTAATTATTACACAAAGGAAAGAAAAAAAATAATTTTTGATGTGCTAACTTCGATGAACTCAAGGTATGTTATATAAAACCGAAAATAGTTTTATATAATCATCTGTCCTTAGTTAATTTCTATACTGAAGATTTTTTTTAAATTTCTTTTACATAAACATTTACGCTATTAACTTGCAAACTGAACCCCATCTTTTGCAAATATTTTTGGTGATACTGATTTTCAGTATTGCAGATAATTTGGTTAATTCCTTGATTTTTCAGAAATGATATATTTTGTTTATAAAAAAACTCTCCCGGCTTCAAATCTCTGTATTCTTTAATCACAAAATCGAGATAAACGTACAAAATCTGATTGTTTTTAATTCCGACTAAAATACCTGCTACCATTGCATTTCGCAATAAAAGAAGAGAAAATGTTTTTTTGTTTTCGGCAATATTTTCTAAAACTGATTTGTCGAATTTTGGAAAGAATGACTTGATTTCGCTCTGGTGAAAATCGAGAAAATATTCCAGGTAAGTGTCGTTTGCATTGACGATAATTGATTTAAAAGATTCCTTGTACGAATACATTTTAAAAAGATAAAAAATATCGACAAGCACAATAAACAAATTGAGCAGACCTACCGGCAAAGCGCCGATTGCAAAACCATAAAAAGCAAAAACTGCGGCTCCGACTAAATTGTACCACCGAAGTTTTTTAATTGAACTCATTGTAAGCGAAACTGCTACAATTACAGAACCGACATAACCTATCCATTCGAGAAGCGGAATATTAAATAATACCATTTAACTTGATTTTAATAAAATTGATTGAATTAAATATACTGAGTTTGGGAATGTAAAAATAGCTGTTTTTTTTTAATTTATAAACCTATCGTGAAGAAAAAAAAGAATTTACTTATGGTTGCTGACAAATAACGTAATTATTCATTGCGATTTTATTTTTGAAATTTTTTTAACTCATGATTTTTTACGGCGCAACCTTCGGTTATCAGACTAAATTTTAAATAATATTTTTTACACCAAATATTTTAATTAATTTAGTCGCATAAAAGTATTTTTAATTTCGCAAGCTTAATGCTTTGACTGACATCTGGTTTTCCGGAAATATTTTAGTATCTTTTGTGTTTAGTTGTGTGATGATCTGTTTTTTACAAACAAATAAGTGTTTTTTATTTCTCGTTCTACAAGACAATTTTAGGGATAAAACAGAAATGGTAATTTATTTACTAACAAAAAAAAAGAAGATGAAAAAAATTTACGATTATCAAAACGCTTACATTTTAGTGAGAAATTACTTTGTTTTTTCTTTTAAGCGGTTTTATGGCGAATATGTCGTGAACGGCAGGGAGAATATCCCCGCTGAAGGTCCGGTAATTTATGCTGCCAATCACTTGAATGCTTTGATGGATGCATTGGCAGTTATATCCATACTTCCCCGTAAAAGATCTATTGTCTATTTGGTGCGTTCTGATTATTTCAAAAATAAAATAGCAGCCAAAATACTTTGTTTTTTGAAGCTTATTCCTGTTTTCAGAATGCGCGATGGTATGGAAAACTTAGAAAAAAACCAAGAAATATTCGAACAATGTGTAGATGTGCTCGAACATAATATTGCGCTGGGAATTATGCCCGAAGGAAATCAGGGACCTTATAAAAAAATCCGTCCATTGGTAAAAGGTATTTTTCGCATTGCTTTTGCTGCCCAACAAAAAAACAATACTCCACAGGGAGTAAAAATTTTACCCATAGGCATCGATTTTGGTGATTTGGAGAAATTCGGAAAACATGTCATTGTCAATATCGGGAAGCCGATAGAAGTTTCGGAATATATGGAAGAATACATCAAAAGTCCGGTAAGCGCTATCAATCAGCTGCGGGAGCGACTGAAGAATGCACTGACGGCGTTAACACTTCATATCGACACAAAAACGCATTACGATTGTTTCGAAACAGCTACCGAAGTTGCCAGTACGGCATTTACCGAAAATCAAGGTGTTCCACGGAATACACTACTTCGCTTTTTCACCCGCCAGAATACAGCAAAAGAATTGGATAAATTGGAGAAAAACAATCCTGAAATAACTGAAAAATTAGAAGTGCTTTGTGCCGAATATAACGAAAATCTGAAAAAGTTGAATCTTCAATCGTGGGTGTTCGGAAAAAAATATTATAACAATACAGTGTTGTTTATCAACGGTTTATTACTGACTGGGTTTTTCCCTGTGTTTCTAATCGGTTTTATCCTCAATGTAATTCCGTTTTTTTTACCTGATATTATTCGGAAAATTTACAAACTAAAAATTCCCGGCGGGCTTAGCTCGTTTCGCGTGGTTATCGGAATGTTATCATTTCCGATCAGTTATTTTGCACAAGGAATTGCAATTTACAAAAAATTGAACGGCGATTTCTGGAATCTGCTATTTATTATTCCTTTACAATATATTTTTGGAAAATTAGCTTTCAAATGGTACGAAAGTTTCAAAAAAGTACTGGCTAAAATTCGTTACCGGAAATTACAATTGCAGAATTCACCACTATTAAATAGAACGCAATTTTTGCGCGAAGAAATCATTCAGATTTTACAGGCTTCGTAAATCCGGCACTCATTAGTTAATTCCGGATGTTCCTTGCAAACTATTTGTTTATTAGTACCTTATCTTTCAAATTCGTGTATTTTTTGGCACAATATTCAAATATCTATCAAAATATCAGTCATTTAAAGCGCAAAAAAAATCCAAGATATATCAGTCTTTATTTGTGTAAATTTGCGTAATTTGCGTTCTGCATCTTTGGTTCTGGCTTGTTCAGGTTAGGTATTTTGAATTAGTTTTTTACTAAAATGTAGCTTGCTAAATCATTTAAACAACCAATGATACGCAGTGGATTTAACCTATTTTGCAGCTCTTCAAGCTGGGAATGTCTAATTATTAGTCAAAACAGGCAATTTTAGAGTCTAAATAGAGTAGGAAAAAGAGTTAAACCGCTGAAATTCAATAATCGTATTTTTCTGAATGCTTTGTAGTGCTCCGCATTAACGTTTTTTTAATATTATAATGTATCTATATTTACTCAATCAATTGAAAATCAAATGTGGAAAAATTTGTAGTGCCCAAATAAATTCCTAAGTTATCAATGTTTCTGATATTCAATAATATGCATATAAAAAGCTGCAAAATGGGTTAACAATAATCATTTCATATTTTTTTTTTACATGAACACATTCATTTGTCATAATTTTATCTATTTTTGTAATGCTATGCAAAACATGTATAGTTCAATAATAACAGGAACCATTAATAATTTAAGAATCAGGCATTAATTTAATTTTCAACATGTTAAAATAGCATTTTAGCTGTTGTTATAATAATTATGGAATTGCAAATTATACAGAATAAAATTTACGAAATACGGGGGCAACGTGTCATGTTGGACTTCGACCTTGCCGATATGTACGAAACTGAAACAAAGCGTCTGAAAGAAGCAGTTCGTAGGAATATTGAACGTTTTCCCTCCGATTTTATGTTTGAGTTAACCAACAAAGAATACGATTCTTTAAGGTCGCAAATTGCGTCCTTAAAGAATTCAGGACGAGGCGAACATCGCAAATATTTGCCTTTTGCATTTACCGAGCAAGGTGTGGCTATGCTGGCAAGCGTATTAAAAAGCGGAACAGCCATTCAAGTAAATATTCAAATTATCAGAGCTTTTGTAATTTTACGTCAATTTGCACTTGGATATGCCGAACTAAACCAAAAGTTAGAAACGTTTATGCTCGAAACCAATATGCAATTCAGCGATATTTATCAGGCACTAACCGAAATGGCAAGCCAAACCGAAAAAGATCAAAAACCAATTCCGCCAATTGGATATTTGGCGTATGAAAAATAATAGATTTAGAGATTCCTTGCTATGACTATTGAATTATAAAAAACCCAGTTCATTACTGAAATTAAGGAAAAAGTACGACAAGCGCAGTACGAAGCCCTAAAAGTAGTCAATGTACATTTGATTGATTTATACCGGGAAATTGGAAAATCAATATCTGAGAAACAAACATTAGGTTGGGGTAAGTCTATTGTTCCTACACTGTCTGATGAGTTGAAAAGAGAATTCCCTGAAACTACCGGATTTTCCACAACCAACTTGTGGTATATGGTTCAGTTTTACAACGAATACTTCAATCAACCAAATCCCCAACCATTAGTTGGTCGAAACATTTGGTAATTCTCTAACTTCTAAAATCTATCATGTCAACGAAAAGTAAAAAAATTAACGCAAGTGGTACAGACAATACATGATCCCGATTTTAATTATACCGAATTCGGTATAATTAAAAATACTTCAGGTGGTAATATCTTTGTGTTATCTGTTAAGCAATGGATTGAGAAAACAAATGCTGCTGGTATAACTGCCAAAGTGGGAAGGTGTAGTGGAATGTATGCACACAAAGAATAATTATGGAATTAGATATCATACAGAATAAGATTTACGAGATAAGAGGACAACGGGTGATGTTGGATTTTGATTTGGCAGAACTTTACGGTACTGAAACAAAAAGACTGAAAGAGGCTGTACGTCGTAATATGGAACGATTTGAAGAAAACGATTTTATGTTTCAATTGACAAAGGCTGAAATTGAAATACTTTCAAGGACGCAATTTGCGACCTTGAACAAAACTAGAGGTTACAATATTAAATACCCACCTTTTGCATTCACAGAGCTTGGTGTAGCAATGCTTAGCAGCGTACTGAATTCAAAAACAGC
>JAURYY010000350.1 GCA_030653695.1 Paludibacter sp.
TCTGTTTTTACAGTGGTAGTTGGTCTCCACTTTTTATTTATCGTTCTTGTCAATCGTGAATGACTGTCAAGAAGTGTCAAAGATAAATTTAATTGCATCCCATGTCTGTCTTCAATGTTGTCTTAAAATAACCACTAACGGCCGACGCTATGGCAAGTGCGGGAATAAATTGTTGCTCAAATGTCTGCCAGCACAAATGTATATAAAGATTCCAAATGTTTCAACGAACACGCAAACCCGCATTTGCTATAGCGTTTGTTAGCTGCTGCCTTTCTTTCCCCATTAAGCGATATACTTTCAAGTCAGCAGAAAAGTTTGTTAGAGGTTGCGTCTTCATGTCAGTCGTTTTGGTGTTTGCAAACTTCATAGCTTTTCTCGTCAACGGTGAAATAGTCAACAGAGAATTTACAATTTCCGCAATCGCCAAATGTTGGATTGTCAAGAGTGCTTTTAAGTTTTTGAAGTCCAGCAAAGAGAAGTTTGTTCGCTTTGATTTCTTGCTCACTTAAATTTTCACATTTGTTGTCAGGTGGAAACACAATTACTTTTTCTTGTCTTACGAATATCCATTTGCCATTGGGCATGTATCCATAAATTTCTCCGTTCCAAAATTCACCGTCTATAATTATTTTTAAAACAGGATGTCGGTAGTAGTGTGAAGTTGTTAGTTGACTTAACGCTACCTTCTTCTTAGGACAGTTTGTAATTTCTCCGTTACGAAGTAAAAGGAGTTTTACACTCTTGTCATTTTTGTAACGATTGAATTTTGCAATATCTTCTTTTCTTTTTTTCTCGTCCTCAATTGCTTTTTGTTGTGCCTTTAATTTTTTCTGCTCTGATAGTTTTCGTTTGTGTTCTAAATATTCTTTGTCCAAACGGGGATTGATAAGCCAATACTTTGATGGTGTGTTTGAATTTAAAAAAGATGTCAGCAAACTTTCGTCAAGCACTTGGTCTCTTAGGTCGATCTCAACACAAGCAACTCCGAGAGTTTTAATCTTTTGTTTTTTGTCATGGTCAACGAAGTGGGTGTTAGCAAACTCAATGAAGATTTGTTTGCCGTGAATTACTCCAATTGCATCTGGAATTAATTTTTCACCTGCAACATCCACTTGCTTTTCAAGAATGATGTCTTCAAAAACTAACTCTCTACTTTTTTTAAAAATTGATTTATCATTTGTATGGTCGTAGTCAAAATGGTAGTCAGGTAATGTCAGCCGTTTTGTTTTTTGCAGGATTGATTTTGCAAGTAAGTGTAAAGTTGTTTCAATCGCTCCTTCACATTCCTTTCCTGAATGATGTGCAAAGTGTGCAACTTTCTTATTTGTCGGATTATTTTTAGCAACTAAAGGATGTTTACAGTTTGCACAAATACAATTACAAGCAAGTCCGTTCTTAACTTCCGAAACATGTTTCAGTTTGTCTGCACATTGTCCGTATTTAAGAAGTCTTTCCATTTTTGCTCGTCTGTATCAATTTAGCAATTTCCAATAAGGTTGCAGCTAGCGGATTGGCGGTATGAAATGTTGCCGTTTGCGGGCGATTTCACTTTCAAGTTATAAGAAAGTTTAAGCGGACTGCAACCCTTGAATAACCAGCTGTCTCGGCAATTTTTTATACCGCATGTTAGGGGATCGGCTTTTTTTATCATAGTGAGTTATAATAGTCTTTTATTTTTTTTGCCATTAATCTCCTGCGTTCTAACAAGAAGTCCTCATAGTGGTTAACATCCATTGAAACAATGTTTTCAGGAATACAATTTATACTCAAATTTTCTTTTAATAAATCCAACTCCGTAAGATTTCCAAACTTCATTTCTTTTGAAACACACTGTTCAAATACAATTTTAAAATATTCATTTGGAGCTTTCTCCCCAATTGAAATATTTGTTTGGGTATCAAGATAAGTATAGTTGGCAATTTGATTATATTTTGATTTATCCGTTATTCCATTTTTCTGTAAATATCCTTTCGGAAAAATATGGTGAATATCTCCCATTGTTGTGATTAAATCCCGAACTTTGATACCATTCATCATTAAAGAATTATCACTTGAATGCACTTGTGAAGCTAAAAACACATTAAAAAATGGACTGTTAATAGCAGATGTTTCTAAGTCTTGAACTAACCCAATTTTCCAAAACGTATCTGACAAGTTGGAATCCTCCATTTCCTTAAAGTATTCTATGAATCCTTTCTCTGCAATTCTTCGAATATCTAAATCCATGGCAGATTCTGGTGAGGTTATATATCTGCTTGTCAATGTTGAAAACACATACCATTTTGAAATATAACGCTTTATCTGGGGTTTGTCAACTTGATTATTATTGTTTAGAATAAGATAGAGAGTATAAGCAAAATCCAATGTCATTTGAGAGTTAATCAATTTGTTTGAAATAAATCCCGCTGACTTAAGAGCAAGAACAAAGTTTGTGAATGAGAATTCATTCATAAAATCCATTACACCATCTGTTAGTTTTGCAAATGAAGTTTCAGCTATTTCTTCTTTATAATCGCGAGTTTCAAAATCACGACCTCCAAGTAAACTCACTAAATCTTTCATTTTTCCACGACCAAATTTGTGCATAAATGCAACACGCAGAATATCTCCATAACCAGGGTCGAAAATTTCCTCTCTGTCATCTTTTAGCCATTTGATTTTGGGGGCAAATTTAGAATCCACAAAATCTTTATCTTTCATCATCTCAGAATACCAGTCTGGTTGAACTGCCAAATGAGAAAAGTAATCAATTGCTTTACGAAGTGCATTTCCTCCATATTTCACATTTGCAGCTATCTTCGACATAGCAAAGTCAGATTGATTAAGTTTTGCACCTTGACTATTTATTCTGATAAAAATTTCGGTTACTTCATCAATAGTAAGTTCTTTGTCTAATGTAATTACTCCAATTTGACGATTTTTTATACCAATCAAATTATCTAAAATATCATGTAACTTATCAGAATCTATTTCTGAATTTGATTCGCAATATTGAGAAACAAAACTTCCACGTTTAAAATCCGTTTTAAAGATTTCTGCTATATCAACAATCCATTTCTTATCTTTTAATATGGCATTATCTTGCACTTTAAAAACTTCATCTTCATCAATTGCTAATGGGTTGAATGATATTTTGATTCTTTTTTTTTCAAAATCCGAATTAATAACTTCAATTCCCATAATTGCAGTCATAAGTGCTGTAACTCGCTGTTGCCCATCAATCATTATTTTTTTTCCTTCAGATAATGTTCCATCTTTTAATTTCATGTTTGGACTTTGTGAAATTATCAAATAGCCAGTTGGATAACCTGTATAAAGTGAATCTATCAAATCACGAACTTGTTTTGGTTTCCAAACAAAAGGTCTTTGAATTTCTGGAATTGCAATTTCTCCTGATTTTATAAAATTCAAGATTTGATCAATTGCAATATTTGAAGCATTATATTTTTCTGCCATAATTATTTATTGTTTCTGTTTCTCTGTGTTGTTTTTTTTTTACACTGCCGCCTAACGGTCGAGGCTATATGCAGTAAGGGATTTCGGGCTACTTTACTGTCCACCTACACCAAAGTTTGAGTGGGGCAGAATGCTTGAATTACCACTGAAACCCTTATTGCATATAGCCTTTGTTGGCAGCTGGGTTTATTTCATCACATCAAAACGGTCTGAATTCATTACTTTCACCCAAGCTTTAACAAAGTCATTCACAAATTTTTCTTTGTTGTCGTCTTGTGCGTAAACTTCAGCATAAGCACGCAATATTGAATTAGAACCAAAAACTAAATCAACTCTTGTTGCTGTCCATTTAGTTTTTCCGGTTTTTCTTTCTCTAATATTGTATAGATTTTCAGAAACTGGTTCCCATACGAAACTCATGTCTGTAAGATTTACAAAAAAGTCATTGCTTAAAACTCCTTCTCTGTCGGTAAAAACACCATGTTTAGTTTCTCCATGATTTGTTCCCAAAACTCGCATACCACCAATCAAAACAGTCATTTCGGGAGCAGTAAGTCCCATTAACTGGGTTCTGTCGAGAAGCATTTCTTCGGGTTTTACAGCATATTCTTTTTTCTGCCAATTTCTGTAACCGTCATGAATTGGTTCAAGCACTTCGAATGATTCAACGTCTGTCATTTCGGCTGTTGCATCACCTCGTCCCGCTACAAAAGGAACTTTAATTTTGAAACCTGCTTTTTCAGCGGCTTTTTCAATTGCGACACTACCACCTAAAACAATCAAATCGGCAATGCTTACTTTTTTGCTCAATCCTAACTGAATTTCGGTAAGTTTATTCAAAACTCTTTCAAGTCTTAGAGGTTCATTCCCTTCCCAATCTTTCTGAGGGGCAAGGCGTATTCTTGCTCCATTAGCTCCACCTCTGTAATCGGAACATCTGAAAGTTCTTGCACTGTCCCAAGCAGTATTGATAAGTTCGGCCGGGGTTAAGCCGCAATTCAGAAGTTTAACTTTTAAATCTTCAATTTCTGATTCAGAAAGGGTATAGTTTACAGATGGAATTGTGTCTTGCCAAATTAAATCTTCTTTTGGAACATCAGCTCCAAGATAACGACTTTTGGGGCCTAAATCTCGATGAGTGAGTTTAAACCATGCTTTGGCAAATACCTGTTCAAAATATTTGGGGTCTTTGTAAAAACGATCTGCTATTTTTCGATATTCTGGGTCAATTTTCAGTGCCATATCGGCATCGGTCATCATCGGGTTCCTGCGGACTCCGGGAACATGAGCATCAAAGGGTTTGTCTTCCTCTTTAATGTTGATAGGTTCCCATTGTTTTGCACCTGCCGGACTTTTTTTGATTTCCCATTCGTAGGTAAAAAGCAAATAAAAATAGCTGTTGTTCCATTTGTTTGGAGTAGTTGTCCAGGCACCTTCTAAACCACTTGAGACCGTATTTTCTGCATTACCTTTTCCTTTTGGATTATGCCAACCAAAACCCTGCTGTTCGATAGGCGCACCTTCGGGATTGGGGCCTAATACAGAGGCATCGCCATTTCCATGCGTTTTTCCAACAGTATGTCCACCTGCGGTTAATGCAACTGTTTCTTCATCATTCATAGCCATTCGTTTGAATGTTACCCGCATGGCTTGGGCAGTTTTTAATGGGTCTGGATTTCCATCAACTCCTTCTGGATTCACATAAATCAATCCCATTTGAACAGCTGCCAAAGGATTTTCAAGTGTTTCTTCGTCTGATTTATTTGAATATCGGTCTTTTGCTAACCAGTCTTTCTCGGCACCCCAGTAAATATCTTTTTCAGGATGCCAAATATCTTCACGACCACCGCCAAAGCCAAATGTTTTAAATCCCATTGATTCATAGGCCATATTTCCGGCAATAATCATTAAATCTGCCCAAGAAATTTTGTTGCCATATTTTTGTTTTATAGGCCATAACAGACGACGTGCTTTATCCAAATTAACATTATCAGGCCAACTGTTCAATGGCGCAAAGCGTTGATTACCGGTATTGCTTCCGCCACGACCGTCTGCTGTGCGGTAAGTTCCGGCACTATGCCAAGCCATACGAATCATTAAACCGCCATAATGTCCCCAGTCGGCAGGCCACCAATCCTGGCTATCGGTCATTAGTTTTTTAAGGTCGCTTTTTACAGCATCCAAGTCAAGTTTTTTAAACTCTTCACGATAATTAAAATCCTTACCTAATGGATTTGTTTTAGTGTCGTGTTGATGCAAAATGTCTAAATTTAATGCATTTGGCCACCAACTCATTACGGAACTATTGGTGTCCGTATTTGCTCCGTGCATGACAGGGCATTTACCTTTTTTTGAATTGTCCATAATATTTGTTTTTAAATTTAAAATCTAAAGTTAATCGTTTCTGCCTTGGTTTGCAACCTT
>JAURYY010000109.1 GCA_030653695.1 Paludibacter sp.
AGAAAAAGAAAAAGAAACACGCTTCGCGTGGAAACTTGTTCAAAAATAAAAAAACTATCATATAACACGGCTCTAAGTGCCATTGAAATCCAGCACAAGGCTAAAAAAGGATTTCAACGGCACTTAGTGCCTAACCGTTATATGCAACCAAATGAAATGACACGAAATTAACTTTAATAAACAAAATAACAATTAAAAGTGCGGAGTCAGCACGATAAACACTGACAAAAATAAAATGAAAAATATAACTTTTAATTTAAAAAACAGAACCAGTAAGCAAGTACAAATTGCAATACTATTAATGAGTTTTCTATTTATTTTTGCAAACAGTTGCAAAAATGATGATGATGATGATGATAATACTCCCACAACATCAAACACATGGACTGAACTCGGAAGTCTTAATGCTAACGAAATAATAGATTTTCTTTGCTCGGATGGTACTAATATTTATGCAGCAGGTAGATTTACTAATAGTAGTGGAAAAAAATATGTCGCCAAATGGGATGGTAGCTCATGGAGTGACTTGGGTAGTTTAAATTCAAGTGAAATTATTACTGCTCTTTGGGCTGATCCAGATGGAACCGTTTATGCAGATGCCTACTATCAGAGTGGCAGCACTTGGTATCGTTATGTAGCAAAATGGAATGGTAGCAATTGGAGTAATCTTGGGAATTTAAATGTAAATGCTCCTATTAGAACGATTTTCTCAGACGGGGTTGGAAATGTTTATGCAGCAGGAGACTTTACTAATGGCAATGGGAAAAAGTATGTAGCAAAATGGAACGGTAGTAATTGGACAGAACTTGGAAATTTGAATGCGGATGGTACTATAAACGTTGTTCGATCTACTCCAAATGGGACAGTTTATGCTGCAGGAGACTTTAAAGAAGGGGGGAAATGTTATGTAGCTATATGGGATGGTAGCAACTGGCAAAACTCTGGTATGTTGACAGAACATTTGACAGGTGGAGGTGTTTATGCACTAAGCCGCGATAATAATGGGAATTTTTATGCTGCTGGTTCATTCAAACATCCGGGTCAAAACCTAGACAATCATGATACTTATTTGGCAAAATGGTTTAATAATGTACAAAGTGTAGTACCAGGAAGTGAAGTAAACGATTATATTTACACTCTTACTGAAGGTAGCATTATTTATGCAGCAGGAGGTTTTACCAACAATAGTGGAAATAAATATGTAGCCGAATGGGATGGTAGCAATTGGAGCGAACTCGGAAGCTTAAAGGCAAACAATCGTATTTTGTCACTTTGTACAGATGCTGTTGGTAATGTATATGCAGCTGGAGAATTTACAAATAGTAATAACGTTCCATATGTAGCTATTTATAAGAAGTGAATCTGTTTTTGCAAAACTTTAATTAGATTATTCATAAACAAATACTAATAATGCAAAGATAAGATTGGCAGCATATAACACGGTATATAAAAAATTGGGCGGATATTGCTATATTTCAAGTGCGTAGCTCGCATTTAACTTTGTGTCGTATGACAGGAAATCGCTCCGAAATGCCCAACTTTTCATATACCGAAACCGTTAGGTTCCATTCAAAAAAAAGAAAGGAGAGTGCAAGTTTAGACGAAAACTCAAGAAACAGTAGAAAAACAAAAGAGTAGACCTTTGAGAAATAACCACAAGAGAATTCCTGCAGCAACTGTGGATGGGAAAGAGAAGAATGCTCAAACATTCTTAAAGCGGAAAAATTGAAAAGTAAACAATAATATTTAAATCAATAGAATATGATTACAAATCACAAATCACCAAAAAGTGACTTAGATAGGAAAAAGTTACCAAATTATTGGTCAAATTACTTTGAATATGAAAATGATACAGAATTATTTAATCTTAGTGAAATTGAAATTCTTAATTTGATAGAACAAAAAAAGACACAGGAAAGACCTTTTATTGATTCACAAATTGAACTTTCAAATATTCTAACTAAACTTGGTGTAAAACATAATTTTGATAGACAGTTTCATGAAAGACACCCAAATTCTGAAAGCGGACAAGTTCTAGGTATGCAATTGTATTACTTAATGCTAAAAGACCCAGAAACATGGGTATTCTGTAAAACGACAAAACCTGGAAACTTATTTCCACACGCAACTTACTTCAAATGATAGGATGTCGGTTTTATCGGCATCTTTAACCGGCTCAGATAACTGACAGTGCTAACTTTAAAATTTATAACAATGAAGAACAAAATCAAAAAAATCAACCTACTTATTTGGATGATGTTCGCTTCCATTTTTCTTATATCTTGTAACAGTAAGACAAAGGGTGATAAAAATCAACCGACAATTTCAAATGAACAAGCGATAATTATTTTTAAAAACCTTATTCACATTGAACCAATTTATTGTTTGGTAACAACAATTGACAATAAGGAGTGTATAATCTGTATAGCAAATAAAGCAGGTGTAATATGCAAATCCAAAATGACTTATTATAGTTATGAACCCAACTTTGTTTATTATAAGTTGACAAAGTTTGCGAATGCTTGGCGAGTAGATACACAAAAACCATTTGTGATACATGTAGACTGGGGGGAGCCTACCTGCCAATTTCTCAATGATATTGAAATTGATACAATTGGAAACAAACCCTATTTATATTTTCTCTACACATTAAGAGCAGATGGCAGTGGCAGTAGTACTTTATCTTTAAATTTTGCATTATTCTCTTTGACAAATTTTCAACTTACAACTTTAGAATACGATTGCGCATCTATCGTTTTAACTGACTACCCTGATTCTGACAAGTATGAATTAAATCGCGTTTCAGGCGACTATACAAACCTTGACAAGTTGACTTCTAAACCAGATCTCTTAAAATTTCTTGAAAACAAGGCGAGGGTATCACCATATATTAAACCTATAACAGAACACTACACGGATAGTGTCCTAAAGTCTAATCATAATGCATGGGCTCAAATTAATTCTGCAACAAACCAAGAACCTGAGATGAATGGCGTCGACAATTCTATCGAGAACCAACCTTATGCTTCAGAAGCTCAAAACCCAAATTATAAAATTCGTGATTTGATTAAATTTGATGATTCTGAATGGATAATTGTTAGTGCATTGAACAATGGTAAAACTTTGGAATCAACTAATCCTTTCAAAGATGATGCATTAACTGAAGGTAAATTTATTACCATTTACTATAAAGTAAAGAATATCTCGAAAAAAGAAGTACGTTTCGGCTCTGATACTCCAATACTTATAGATTCACAAGGGAGGGAGTACAATAATTATAATGAACAGGTCTTCTACACTCCTAAAGAAACAAAAATATTAGAATTTGAAACTTTACCTCCAGGCATAACAAAGGAATTCTATTCAATTTTTGAAGTAGCAGATGACGCAAAAAATTTAAAATTCCAAGCACTTTCATTTATTAAAAATGGTGATAAAATTCTTGTAAATTTAGGATTCTAATTTCTTTATAGAGTGTAGCGTAGCTCAGTAATCCTTCTGATCGTGACTTAGGCAGGAGACATTACGATAAATTAATAAAGTAGGCTTACACTACTTTGAACGGGGTAAATTTTAAACATAATTGATTGTATACACGAAATGCAGAAAAAAAACTAATCGCCCAAAAAGCAAAAAAAGCCACAGCAAGTTCGAGTAATGTAATTTAAAAGTTGTCTTGCTATGGCTTTTATAGCTTTTTAAAATAGGGCAGAGCGGTCACAGTACATTGGTTTTAGCTTTACGGCTAAGAAAAAAAAGAAGCCGACAAAGCTAAAACCAATGAACTGTAAGTTTATTTATTACGCAGTTTATTTAGATGCCAGTTTTTTCACATAAACCAAGATTTGTTGTAGTTTTGTATCCGAGAATCAGACAAAGAACAACAAATTTAAAGATTGAAATATGACTAAGAAACTACAAATACGAAACAGCACCGCTGAATTTTTGGTATTTACACAACAGACAGGCGATAAAAGTATTGAAGTGCGTTACGAGGACGAAACAATATGGCTTTCGCAGCGCATGATGGCTGAATTGTTTGATGTAGATGTGCGTACAATCAATGAGCATTTGCATAATCTATTTATTAGTAATGAGTTAGATAAAATTTCAGTTATCCGGAATTTCCGGATAACTGCCACTGATGGTAAAAATTATAATACCCAATTTTACAATCTCGATGCCATTATTTCAGTTGGATACCGTGTTAATTCGGTACGAGCTACACAGTTTCGTCAATGGGCTACGCAGGTTCTAAAACAATTTGCTATTCGTGGTTACGTGATTGATAGAAAACGTTTAGAAAACGGGAATTTTCTTGGCGAAGATTATTTTGAACACTTACTTTCCGAAATCAGAGAGATTCGGCTAAGTGAACGTCGATTTTATCAAAAACTGACTGATATATACGCCACAAGTGTTGATTATAATAAAGATGCACCCACTACCAAAACATTTTTTGCAAAAGTTCAAAACAAGCTACATTTTGCAGTGCATGGAAATACAGCTTCAGAATTAATTATGTTGAGAGCTAATGCGGAAGTCAAAAACATGGGACTAAGCTCGTGGGAAAAAGCACCAGAAGGAAAAATTATGAAAGCAGATATTGTAATTGCAAAAAATTACTTATCATTACCCGAACTAGAATCGCTTGGACGAATTGTGAATGCCTATTTAGATTTGGCAGAGGACAGAGCTAAAAAAGCAATTCCAATGACAATGGAAGATTGGGCAAATCGTTTAGATAAGTTCTTGAATGCAGATGACAGAGAAATTCTCAATGATTCGGGCAAAGTAACTGCCGAAATTGCAAAGACTTTTGCCGAAACAGAATTTGAAAAATACCGTGTGGTGCAAGACCAACTTTTTGAATCTGATTTTGACAAACAAATTAAAATGCAGTTGGGAGACATGACAGATGAAAAAAAATAATTCAGCTGCCCGTTATTCCTTTTGACCATATGACTTAAAACAGAAAAAGTACATTTAGTGACACAACTCGGGAAACATAACACAAGAAACAAAACAAATTCTTCACAACCAACGTCCAGCACATAACATCATAGGACTTAAAACATCATAGGACTTAAACGCAACACCCCGAACGCAAAACACCCCGCCAAGCGATGCGCTTGGCGGGGTGTTGCGATTCGTCAGTGGTCGAACAAGTTTTAAGTCCTTGTTGAACGGAAGCTTCGGTACGTGGTGCCGGTTCTTATTGCCCCATGCTGCCGCACGATTGTATCGTGTGGCTAAGACCCCATGCGGCCTTAACCTCCACACGATACAATCGTGCGGCAGCGAGGGGCGCATTAGCGAATTGATTAATTTGAAAATAAAAGACATTGATAGTGACCGTATGCAAATCCGAATTCAACAATCAAAGGGAAAAAAAGATCGTTATACTTTGTTAAGTAATAAAACTTTATTAACTTTACGGCAATATTTTTACGAATATA
>JAURYY010000363.1 GCA_030653695.1 Paludibacter sp.
GAAAGAGATTAAACAAATCATGAGACAATGGCTTCCTTCTGAGGATGTTTTAAAAAACGAAGAGAGCTTAGAGAAATTAGTTAATACATTTTCTTCATACCATTTACCCAATAATGCATTATCTGTCCATTTGTATTTATGGTGTTACGAAAACAGTACTGAAAAACCAATTAATCAAGCTGTTTTAATGGAGATTTATGTGGATTTAATTTTAGAAAAATTAAATAAAGAAAACATTTACAGAAAGACTTTTGACTCAAAAAATAAAATTCAGCTCATTGCAATGATTGCTGAAAAAATAATTAGAAAAGAAGACAATATCTATGTTTTAACTTATTCTGAATTTCATAACTTAATATATGAGTACTTAAAAAACAAAGTAGGTTTCAAATATGATGAAGATGTCATTATAAATTACTTGTTAGAAAGGAAAATATTTACAAAAACAATCAAAAATGAAGTAAAATTTTCGCAGGTCTGTTTTTTGCATTTTTTTGTAGCTAAAAGAATGCAAGATAATCCAGAATTCAAAAAATTCATATTAGATGAAAGTAGATATTTTAATTACCAGAAAGAAATAGATTACTACACTGGTCTTGTTAGAAGTGATATTGAAACATTTAATTTAATATTTAATAGGTTTAAAAAAGTATTCGAACCAATGGAGTTTATATTAAAAAGTGTAAATCCGGACGATTACTTTAACGTAAATATTACCAAAGAAAATAATGAAGCAGAGCCTATTGCTCGAAATATTGAGATTGCTAAAATAAAAGAAAATAGACCAACAGATGAAAAGATCGAACAACAATTTGATGAGCAATTAAATCGAATTTCAAAAATTAAGAAAGAGTCAAAAGAAATGAAAAAAATTGATTTTGACCGTATGTTATTGATTATGTGCAATGTTCTTAGAAATTCAGAAGGAATTGAAGACCTTGAACTAAAAAAAGAAGCCTATAATGAAATAATAAAACACAATATCACATACTCAATTCTTTATACTCAATTGTTAATTCGATATATTATTCAGTACAAAAAACTTCCAGTATCTATTCCTCCCAATATTTCACTGGACTATTTACTGAAAAATTTGCCATATCACATCCAGCAATCTTTAAATTCTCATCTTGGAACTCAAAAATTAGAAGTTGTCATTTTAGATAAGATTAATAAAGATAACAGAAGAAATTCGAATACGAATTCAGAAATTGAAAAATATCTTTCTGTAACTCTTTTCTCAGACATCCAAGGAGAGTATTTTGACAAGTATCTAAAAAAAATGGTTAAATCGACAAATACTATTCCTGTTCAGAATTATTTGCTTTACAAATTAACAGAATACTTATACAAAAGGTCGAAGGAAGGCTCTGAAAATGAAGAAATGTATTTAGATCTAATTTCGGATTTAAAAATCAGAAGCCAAAAACTTCCAAAGAGATTAAAAGAACAAATTATAAAAAATCTTGTCGAAAATAAAAAGAAGATAACAAAATATATGCGGCTCGAATGACAAAATTAAATGCCAGCAGCTAACAGCACCTACAAAAAATTGGCGGTTCAGTGGTTAAATGAAGTTTTGTTCTTCGTATCAAGTTCGGTGGTTGCAGACAGTTTAGTGCTTCGAAATCGCCACCTTCGCCAAGCCTCAACCGTTACCAACAAGCCGAAAAAAAAGAAAAAAGACCAGTATGGACACAAGTTAATGCATTATTTCAGTCTTGAAGAAAAGTAGAGGCTGAAATACGGAAATACAACAACAAAAAATTGTATTTTTCGAGACGAAAAAATTATTTTGGAGTGCAGGTTATAACCTCAACTCATTTGTATACGTTTGTTGTACATGACAAACAAATTCTATCAGTTGTGTAATCTGTTCATTACACCTGACAATCAAAGTTGGTTGACAGAATTAAAAATATAAATAAACCATTATGCTTCAAGACATTAAATCGAAAAAATCTTGCTGCATTCATTAAAATGTATAGACATGGAGCGTTTGTTGCTATCATCCTTGGTGTTGCGAAATTGTCGAGATTTCAAGTCAGGATAATATTTTAAACGCTTTCGTTATTTTAGTATGTAATGAGAATTTTCAACGGATTATCGCTACAATCGGAGTTGAAATTCTTTGAGATGTAAATATATGAATAATTTCACATAATCAGATTAATATTTGAAAATTTGATCGGGGAATTTTTGGCATCAACAAAAATGATATTTAGTTTGTTGAATATTCAGTAATTTTTACGACCTTTGCATTAAGTTTTAAACTAAAATTAAAACAAATGAAAAACAAATTAGAATTAAAACTGGTTGATTCATACCGATTTACATCAGATGAAGAACCTACCGACGAACAACTTGGTCAACTGATGAAAGAAGTAGCAATCGATGTTCGGAAGCGTGCCGAAATTGCCAATAAAAAATTTCAGGAAGAGTTACGTCAGTTGTGTATCCTTAAGGCTAAACAGCCACTTGTAAAATGAAGCCTAAATTAGTCATTATAGCAGTTCCTAATGGTTCAGGAAAGACTTCCGTAACAGGAAAAATTCTTGAACATGAATGGATTGAAGGATGTTTGTATATTAATCCTGATAATATCGCCCGTGATGAATTTGGCGATTGGAATTCACCGGAAGCTGTTATGAAAGCTGCACTTCGTGCCGAAGAATTGCGTGAGGAATGTTTGAAAAACAAACAAGGAATTCTTTTTGAAACCGTTCTTTCAGCAGATGACAAGCTATCATTCATCCAACGGGCAAAAGATGCAGGCTATTTTATTCGTTTATTTTTTGTAGGAACTGACTCACCAACCATTAATGCGTCACGCATAGCCAGTAGAGTCATGGAAGGCGGACATGATGTGCCTATTTCTAAGATTATTAGCCGATATTCCAAATCAATAGCCAATTGTGCAAAACTTTCAAAAGTTGTAGATCGACTTTATGTTTATGATAATTCTGAAGATTACACCGACCCCAAATTATTATTCAGAGCTACAGAAGGAAAAGTCGAAAAAATATATAAAATAATCAACCCTTGGTCATTGAATATTTATCAAACACTTAACGAGACTAAAGAATTATAATTGAAGTAATAGGTAGCTTTCTTGAAAGCAGCTGTAACTATCATGGAATAATGCCCCTAAAAACCCCTGGAGGGGACTTAAAGATAGAAAAAAACAGACTTGCCATTGAGGTGAGTCCGTTTTTAATTGAATTAGAATAATACATCCAAGATATTGAAAAATGTATTATGTTTGCATGCATAATTTCAGTGATTTCAATCATGGATAAAGAATAAAAAGTAAAGTATTGAGTTGAAATATCGGATTATGATTTGAAAACATCTAAAGCAATGTTGGATGGAAAACGTTATTTGTATGTTGGATTTATGTGCCATCATGCGGTCGAAAAAATTTTAAAAGCCTACTTTACTGCTAAAACAGAGCAAACACCACCTTATGTACATAATTTGAAAAGGCTTGCAGAAGAATGTGGGTTGTTAAATGTGTTTTCAGAAGAAAAATTGGATTAATTCGAAGAATTGGTGCCGATGAATATTGAAGCAAGATATCCAACTTACAAGGAACAATTATTAAATTCATTATCTGAAAATAGATGTAAAAATGTTGATTATTAAAACAGAAACATTATGTTATTGGATAAAACCGCAGCTTTAGAACACGCAAAAATGTATGCTCAATTAGTGGGCGAGCAACTTCATCCACTGAAGATTGTGCTTTTTGGTTCGTATGCAACTGGAAAACAAACTATTAACAGCGATATAGATATTGCAGTGATTGTAAATAAGATAGAAGGCGACTTTCTATTACTTTCCAAACGGTTAAATAAATTCACACGGAATATTGATAGCCGAATCGAACCCGTTTTAATACAGAACGATGAAGACAGAAGTGGCTTTCTTTCAACAATTCTCGAAACTGGAATTACGCTTTATCAGAATTAAATTTCCAGCTTATTCTACTCGGAATGCGACTTTGATTCGTGCTTCTAATAACTAAAAAACGGACTTGCCTTGATTATGAGGTGAGTCCGTTTTTGGTTTTTTAGTAAAATATTTCTTCAAAATGTTTCAATATCAATAAACTTTTTATATCTTTGTATTATGAAACGAACCATTATCACTTTTGGTGGTTATTTTGAAGATTTTATCGAAGGTTTATCAGATAAAGAACAACAAAAAGTTGATTATCTGTTGACACTTTTGAGAACTCAAGACAGATTACCAATAAAGTTTATAAAATTAATTCGAGAAGGTGTTTATGAACTTCGGATTGATTATAACTCGAACATTTACAGGATTTTCTTTATTTTTGATGACGATAAAATTGTAGTTCTATTTAATGGATTTCAGAAAAAATCACAAAAAACACCGTCTAATGAAATTGAAAAAGCAATCAAAATAAAAAACGAATATTATGAATACAAACGGCAACAAAATAAATAACTATTGCAAAGTTCTTGATAAGAAATATGGATTGGATGGTACGCCAAAGCGAACTGAATTTGAGCAAAATGCTTTCGAATTTTACTCCGGTTTGGTTTTACATGAAGCACGTAAAGAAGCGAAAATAACCCAATCGGAATTAGCCCAACGCACAGGAACTACAAAATCATATATCTCACGAATTGAAAACGGAGCGATATCACCCAGTGTTGGCGCTTTCTATCGTCTTATTTCGGCTTTGGGAATGCGAATTGAAATTGTAAAACCAATTGGATAATCCAATTGGTTAGAACCACAACACCTCTACGATAGCTGAAATCCAGCAGATTATTCGAATAAATTCGGAGTGCGACTTAAAGTCGCACCCCGAATAACAAAACGTATTTGCCTCGATGAAGGTAAGTTTGTTTTTATTTATCAAATTTGGGTAACTTTGCATACTTTTTTTTAAAAATTATGAATAAAACAAAGATACTTATTGTAGGACTTGGTGGTGTAGGAGGATATTACGGCGGGTTATTAGCAAAAAAATATGCTGACAATCCTGAAGTAGAAATATATTTTGTAGCAAGGGGAGCTCATTTAAAAGAAGTTCAGGAAAAAGGTTTGAAAGTAATCACCGAAACCGGAAGTTTTATTGCTCATCCCAAACTGGCTACTGATAATGTGAACGAGATAGGAAAAGTCGATTATGTGATTTTGACTACTAAAAGTTATGATCTAAATGCCACAATCGAACAGATAAAGCCATGTTTATCAAAAGACACCGTAATACTTCCTTTGCTCAACGGCGCAGATATAAGTGAGCGAATCAGGAAGAGAGTGCCTGAAATTGAAGTTTGGAACGGATGTGTTTATATCGTTGGACATATAAATGAACCCGGAGTGGTGGAGAGTTCGGGCGGCGTGCATGATTTGTTTTTTGGGAACGAAAACATGACTTCTGAACGGTTGTTGTGGATAGAGAAAATAATGAAAGATGCCGGTATTAAAGCATTTTTTAGCAAAAATATCCGCATGTTAATATGGCGAAAATTTATCTTTATTTCATCCACTGCATCGCTTACTTCTTATTTCAATGTGGGTTTTCGTGATTTGCTAACAGATGAATACAGAAAATATATCACAATAGCTTTTCTGAATGAAGTAACTGAAATAGCAAAAGCAGAAGGAATTATTTTTGATACTGATATTATTGAAACTACCGTCCGCCATATCGAACGGCTACCGTTCGGTACAACTTCATCGATGCACAGAGATTTTCAGGCAGGACGAAAAACAGAACTCAACACATTGACCGAAATAGTGATAGAACTGGGCAGAAAGCACGGAATTTCAACTCCAACTTATAAAATGGTATTTGAAAAATTAAAACTTTGAAATTTTTGCTTACAACGATAATACATAAGCAATATTAAGCAATAAAACAGTCGGAATTGAGTAATCAATTCCGACTGTTTTATTTAAAGTCCCCTTTAGGGGATTTAGGGGTTTACTCCATCAGTTTTTTATAACGGATGCGTTTCGGACCTTCATCGCCAAGTCGCATTTTCTTATTCTCTTCATATTCAGAATACGAACCTTCGAATACAAATATCTCCGAATTTCCTTCAAAAGCAATAATATGCGTACAGATTCGGTCGAGAAACCAGCGGTCGTGCGAAATAACCACAGCACAACCGGCAAAAGCTTCCAATCCTTCTTCCAAGGCACGTAATGTATTTACATCAATATCATTAGTAGGTTCATCGAGCAGTAAAACGTTTGCTTCCGATTTTAAGGTAAGCGCCAAATGCAAGCGATTTCTTTCTCCACCCGAAAGTACGCCACAAAGTTTTTCCTGATCGCCACCTGCAAAGTTGAATCGTGACAAATAAGCACGGGCATTAATTTCTTTTCCTCCAACACGTATAAAATCAGTACCTCCTGAAACAACCTGATAAACGGTTTTTTCAGGATCAATATCTGTATGACTTTGATCTACATACCCGATTTTCACGGTTTCTCCTATTTCAAAAGTACCTTTATCAGCTTTCTCAATTCCCATTATCATGCGGAAAAGAGTTGTTTTACCTGCACCATTTGGTCCTATAATTCCAACAATGCCATTGGGTGGCAACATCAAGTTCAAATGATCAAACAATAATTTATCTCCAAAAGCTTTAGAAACATCAATGGACTCTACAACTTTATTTCCCAAACGCGGTCCATTAGGAATAAAGATTTCCAACTTTTCTTCTTTTTCTTTTTGATCTTCGTTGATCAAACGGTCGTAAGCTTCCAAACGGGCTTTCCCTTTGGCATGGCGGGCTTTTGGTGCCATACGTACCCATTCCAACTCGCGTTCCAGTGTTTTACGACGTTTGCTGGCTTGTTTTTCTTCGCCGGCCATGCGTGCAGTTTTTTGTTCGAGCCACGAAGTGTAATTTCCTTTCCATGGAATACCTTCTCCCCGATCGAGCTCAAGAATCCAACCCGAAACATTATCGAGAAAATAACGGTCATGCGTAATGGCAATGACAGTTCCTGCATATTGTTGAAGGTGATGTTCAAGCCATTCAACCGATTCGGCATCGAGATGATTGGTTGGCTCATCGAGCAATAATATATCAGGATTGCGAAGCAACAAACGGCAGAGCGCTACACGTCTTTTTTCACCACCCGACAAGTTTTCTGTCAACCAGTCTTCGGGCGGACAACGGAGCGCATCCATAGCCCGTTCTAATTTGTTATCTAAATTCCATGCATCGGCATGGTCGAGCAATTCCTGCAATTCGCCCTGACGGGCAATGAGCTTATCGAAATCAGCATCGGGTTCGGCAAATTGTTCGTTGATATGGTCGTACTCGGCTATCATATCCACAATTTCCTGTACACCTTCCTGCACAATCTCCTTCACTGTTTTTGTCGGGTCGAGTTTTGGGTCCTGTTCCAGATAACCTACTGAGTATCCGGGCGAAAAAACTACTTCGCCATCGAAAGATTTTTCGACACCGGCAATGATTTTTAATAAGGTAGATTTACCTGAGCCGTTCAAACCGATTATGCCTATTTTGGCACCGTAAAAAAACGACAGGTAAATGTTAATCAACACTTTTTTTTGTGGCGGAAAAGTCTTGCTGACACCCACCATCGAGAAAATTACTTTTTTGTCGTCGGACATTTTTTTAATTAACAATTAAAAATGAATAATTGGGAGTGCAAAGATACAAAAAATGAGGGAATTCAGAAAGTATAAAAAGTATTTATTTATAGGGAAAAGATTAGAAAGTAAATTTTATTTTCATTCAAAAAAAAATACACAATGCTTATTTTTTATCTGACATTACAATGAAAAAAGCCTGCATCTCAACAATATTAAGTGCAGGCTTTAGTACCATATCTTTCAATTTGGTGTTTTTTTTGGCTTAATTAATTCAACTATCAAAAATTCTACTATTATTAGATATATTTGGTAATAATCAGTAGTAATTCACGTCTCAGTCAGCTGACGGATATCGGTCGGTTTTGAAATTTCTTTAAACCGCCCCTATCCCGATTCCCGATAGCTATCGGGAATCGGGACCTAAAGGGGACTTGAAATTAGTACCGTCACTTATATTTAATCATTAAACACTAATCTGTCAAATCGCAATATTCATTCATCGAATATTATTAGTTGAATGATAGCGAAAAGAGTATTATCAGCAATATTTTTTCATTAAATCATATCCCGCACTTAAAGCAGAAATTTCACAACCTTTCGCTGCAGCAATCATTTTGTAAATTTCGCAAATCGACAGTTTACTTTCGTCGGTTTCAATATAAAGTTCGGACAAAGTGGTTATTTTCAGACTGTCAGTGTTAAATTTTTCGCCGTACGACAAAGCCATTCCTGCATTTAATAATTGACGAGCTAACTGTGGCTTCCCTCTGAATCCATGAATGATCCATTGCTGTTCAGGATTCCATTGTTTTCTGACAGCCATCAACTCATTAAAGTATCCGACACAATGAATAAGAAGCGGTTTTTTAATTTTTTCGGAAATCACGATTTGTTTTTCAAAAATCACGATCTGTTTTTCGAGTGTTGTGGAAATGTTTTTATCTAAACCGCACTCACCGATGGCTACGACACGATGATTTGATGCATTTTCGAAAAGTACTGTCAACCATTGTTCGGAATACTCATCAGTATTCCACGGATGAATGCCAACTGAAAAAAACGCTGTATTTTCACCCGACAAAACCTGTCCGGCTTCAATTAAAGAAAGATTTCGGATGGCGATAAAATCTTTTGAGTATTTATTATGTGTGTGAATATCAACAAACATGACATAAAAAAGTGAATGTAAATACAAAAGTATAATTTTTCATTGATATTTTGTATCTTTGCACTCCCTAATAAAAAAACAATAATAACTTATTATATGGATACATCAACATTATTCAGCACTTTACCTTATAAAGTAGCTGATATATCTCTGGCTGATTATGGTCGCAAAGAAATTGAATTAGCCGAAAAAGAAATGCCCGGATTAATGGCGCTGCGTTTGAAATTCGGACAGCAAAAACCATTGAAGGGAGCACGCATCATGGGTTCGCTCCACATGACTATTCAAACTGCAGTACTCATTGAAACTTTGGTAGAACTGGGTGCTGAAGTTCGCTGGTGCAGCTGCAATATTTATTCAACGCAAGATCATGCTGCCGCTGCCATTGCCGCTACAGGAGTTCCGGTTTTTGCATGGAAAGGCGAAACGCTGGAAGAATACTGGTGGTGTACACTTCAGGCATTGATTTTTGATGGACACAAAGGACCGAACGTGATTGTTGATGATGGCGGCGATGCCACCATGATGATACATGTGGGAGTTGCAACCGAAAAAGATGCTACTGTACTCGATAAAGTTGTGGAAACCGATGATGAGCGCTTGTTAAATGCCATTCTGAAAGATGTGTTAAAAGAAGATAGCAGCATTTGGGGTCGCATGACTCCGGGTATTCGTGGTGTGTCCGAAGAAACGACTACCGGTGTTCACCGTTTGTATCAGATGCTCGAAGAAGGTTCATTGTTGTTCCCTGCTTTCAATGTAAACGACTCGGTTACAAAATCGAAATTTGATAACCTTTATGGTTGTCGCGAATCGTTAGCCGATGGCATAAAACGTGCAACCGATATTATGCTAGCCGGAAAAGTAGTGGTTGTTTGCGGCTATGGCGACGTGGGTAAAGGTTGTGCCAAATCGATGTTGGCGTATGGTGCTCGCGTTATTGTTACCGAAATTGACCCTATTTGTGCTTTGCAGGCTTCGATGGAAGGCTTTAAAGTAACAACCATTGAAGATGCATTGGTCGAAGGAAATTTGTATGTTACTACTACAGGAAATAAAGACATTATCCGCATTGAACACATCGAAAAAATGAAAGATGGCGCAATTATTTGTAATATCGGTCACTTCGATAACGAAATTCAGGTGGAGAAACTGAAAAAATTCCCCGATATTCAATTAGTAAACATCAAACCTCAGGTGGATAAATATATTTTTCCGGACGGACACAGCGTATTGTTGTTAGCCGACGGTCGTTTGGTAAACTTGGGCTGTGCTACCGGTCACCCCTCGTTTGTAATGAGTAACTCATTTACAAATCAAACACTTGCGCAAATTGAACTTTTCACTAAACATTATGAGGTGAATGTATATCGTTTGCCGAAACATTTAGATGAAGAGGTTGCACGTTTGCATCTCGACCAGTTAGGAGTGAAACTTACTATACTTACTCCCGAACAGGCTGCATACATAGGTGTTGACCAAAATGGCCCGTACAAACCGGAACATTATAGATATTAAAATACAGACTTCCTGACCTCTCGCATATTTAGTTGTCGGTATTTGTTTCTAACACACAGCAAACTTTGATTTATGTAGTTCAATATCAATATTATACAGATATAATACTGCGAATTTATGATATGTACGACAATCTGATTTGCGATATGGGCATTGTAACTTCTTGATTTATATCATGGGGGCAGGAAGTCTGAATTAACATGTATTTATCAACTCACGACCTCTCCCTAAATCCCTCTCCCAAGGAGAGGGACTTTGAGGTAGTTCAATAAATGAGCTTCATCTCATAAAAACGATGCTCTATCCCCTTTCTCCATGGGAGAAAGGGTTAGGGATAGAGGTCGAAATTTAACAACGCTATTCTAAACTTGAGCCCAAAACTATTCTAACTGGTTTGCTTTGAATTAGAAAATGAAATCGGAGGAGAATAGAAATATGAAGTTTGAAGAAGAAATGGAACAAAATAAGAAAGCCTGGGATACCTTTACAAATATTGAAGGTTCATATAAAGTTTTCATCAAAAATCGATCAGAAAGAACTTATAGATGTCCAACAAAAAGAAATCGGTCATCGGCTATTCAAAATAAAGATTTAATA
Source organism: Paludibacter sp. (assembly GCA_030653695.1). Taxonomy (GTDB): domain Bacteria; phylum Bacteroidota; class Bacteroidia; order Bacteroidales; family Paludibacteraceae; genus Paludibacter. The sequence continues at coordinate 10,902 of JAURYY010000363.1, forward strand.
GGAGCTAATTCTTATTTGTAAACTACCAACCGTATTATAGAATAAAGTCACTCGTTTCAAAGCAATCTTATTTTTTTTCTCCAAATTGGGTTTGCTGTTTTTCTACTTCATCGAGTAACATTTTCTTTTCAGATTCCGAAAGATTAATTTTGTTCGCTTTGTCCGTTATCAAAAACTGCTTCACAACCTTTTTTTGTTCCATAAAATTAAAAGGCAAATCGGCCGATATACTTTCAAATTCAATTTCGGCTGACTTTGGCGCGTGTGTTCCTTCGTACTGAACATGTGCTTTTACCTTTATTTTGCCGGTTTTAGTGGTAGAGCGAATCAACACTGGAGCATTTCCCCACTCTACTGCACGTGGATTGGCTCCAATGCTTTGGTCGCCAATAATTTCGCCTTCGCCTTCAACAGCGAACACAATATTGTCTTTTGCCAAACGGCGCACATTGCCATTGTCGTCGGTAACTTCGGCCACTACAACCACAAAGTCAGAGCCATCGGCAACTAATTGTTTTCCCAAACTGTCAACATACAATCGTAATTTGGTGGATCGGCGCGATGGCATTTTCTTTTCGCTGCACACTACTTTTCCATCGATGATTCCTTCGGCCAAAAAACTTATTAAGTCCGGTTTTTTGCGTTTATAAGTAACATCGCGCATTTCCCAAAAATCGAAAGCGTTTTCGAATATTACAGGGGCATTAGGGATACTGTTTTTTGCTTTAATTACCGGCTTTGTCCACGATTTTCCTTCGTAAACGGTCAGCCTGACCGAATCGGAATTACTGAAAACAACTATATCTTTTTCAGAAAATGGTGTAATTTCGTTGGCTACAAATACCATTGGCCCTGTTTCAATATTAGTTAGTTTTAAATCGGGTTTCACCTGACTTTTAAATAGATAATAGGCATATTTTGGCTGACGGAAAGCATCAAAAATTCCTCCCCAGTATGGATCGGGATGATAACCGCGCTGATGGTCGAACGGATGCCACTGTGCACCACCAACGAATTGTCCGGTGGTATGAAACATAGCATCGTACGATTCGGCAAGCGACAAAGCGGCTGTCAACATTGGCTTTTCGCCCCAATGACGAGCGGCTCGATTGTTGGCATTGTGTGCATACCAATCGTCTACATTTTCGCCAAATTCACGGCAAAAAAGCGACTGTTTTACTTTTCCTTCATCGGTTGGCCAGCCATAAACTACATCGTAATTTTCGGCAACTCCTTCCGAATGTAAATCGGCAGCTGCACCCGGAGCTCCCGGATATGGAAATTCATCTTTGGTAATTTTCAGTGCTTTTAATGAAAAATCTAACGGAAAGCGAGTTTCATTTAAAATAGGTTCCCAAAGTAATACCGAAGGATGGTTACGATCACGGCGAATCATTTCCTTGATATTTTGATAAACATTTTCGGCAAATTTCGGATCTTTGTTCCAAAACTGCCAACCGGGAGTTGCCACAATAATAAACATTCCAAGCTCATCGCAGGCATCCATAAAAGCAGGATCTTGTGGATAATGCGCGGCGCGAACAATGGTGCAGCCCGCATCACGTAGCCGTTTTACATCGCGCCACTGCTGTGAATTGGGAACGGCATTGCCCACATACGCAAAATCCTGATGGCGATTACCGCCCATCAATTGTCCATAAGGTTTGTCGTTCAGGTAAAAACCTTTTTTGCCGCGAAACTCGGCTTTGCGAATTCCCACGCGTACAGTTCCGCCATCAATCGCCGTTTTACCTTCTTTTACCAATAAGTTTACTTTATATAAATTTGGTGTTTCGGGCGACCAAAGATGTGGGTTTACAACCGTTGTTTTTTGATTTACGGTTTTTGTTTCGTTGGGTTTCAGTGTGATTTTGGAACTGATTTTTTTGAATATTATTCCTGACTTATCGGTTAAAGTCGTTTCGAGTGTTACCGATTTAGCTTTCGAACCGTTGTTTTTGAGTTCTGTATCAATATTAACATCGGCACTTTTTGCGCCAATATTATCATAATGAACAAATACACCGCCACCGGCAACTTTTCCTGCTTCGATGGCATCGGTTATCGCCACTTTGTTTTTACAAATCATCCATACATCGCGATACATACCGCCATGATAGGCAAAATCGAGTGTATATTGCGTTTTCCCCGGAGGATAATTTTTATCATCGTTATTATCTGCCAACACTGCTATCAAACAAGTTTCGCCTGCTTTAACACCTTGTGCTGTCAAATCAACGGTAATTGGCAAGTAGCCACCAACATTTTCCTTTGCCAATTTTCCATTTACAAAAACCTTTTGTTTGCCCATAATGGCTTCGAAATGTATCAAAACATCTTTGTTTTTTTTCGTCGGCAGGCACTACGAACCTTTTGCGATACCAGGCAATACCTTGATAGTTACGGCAACCACTGGCTTCGACCGGCATTAATTGAACAGTATGCGGTGCAGCAACCACTTCCCATGCCGAATCGTCAAAATCAGCTGTTTCGGCATATTGAACATCACCGCGAATAAACCGCCAGCCATTGTTGAAGTTATATACTTGACGACCGCTACCTTCGATGGGGTAAAATCCGGCAATTGAAGTTGAGGCATTTGCTAAGAAAGCAAGAAGGCAAGAAAGTAAGAAGGTAAGAAAATGACCTGTCAAGTTTCACAACGTTGTTGATAGCATTCTTCCTCTTCCGAGTGTAGTAAGGACGTAGTCCGAACGGAACTCGGAAGAGGAAATGACAAAAAAGTTGACTATTTTTGTTCACCAAAACAAAAAAATATGCAGCAAATCTATCATTCAAATGCCAGGACAAATGTAAATAATCGGGAGCAAATACAAAAATGTTGTTCTTCAACAAACCGGGAATTAGCAGCTCGATTTAATGTTTCTAATCAGACGGTTTCTAAATGGAAGAACAGGGATTTCGTAAAAGATGCATCGTGCTGTCCATTTAACATCAACTACGCACTCTCGGAGCTCGAAACAGCACTAATA
>JAURYY010000377.1 GCA_030653695.1 Paludibacter sp.
AACATAAAGCCAATCGTGCCGAACGCGAAAAACGCATGAGAGAGCGTGAAGGAAATGCAGAAAGACAGGGTGGAAACAGATAAATAGCTATAAAAGAGGCTAACAAACCGGAATGGGATGTCAGCCTTTTATTTTTTTCAACCGCAAAGGGCATCAAGGCATGGGTTTCAATCCTTCCCATTGAACAACCCATTTTCCATTTCGGGGGAAACCCGGATTCTTAATTTTATTACCATCCCAGCCTGCACACATCATGGCAACTGCTGTAAGTAATCCTCCGTTTCCGGGTAAATAAACCCGCAATCGCGTATCCTGATAATTGTGTCCGTTTACCAAATATGTATTGGTACGCTTGTCCATCAACAAAGCACCTACCGCTTTTTCGGTATCGCCGAGCCGCGCTGCATTCATAGCAGTCATCGGGTAATCCCAGCCCCAGGTTTTTCCCCAGTTCCAGTTATCCCATATCCAGTTCAGTGTGTTTTGCATATAATCTTTACGCATCAGCGGACTTTTGGGTAAAATACCATAAGCACCCAACACTGCCATGTGATCGGAAGTGAAACGAATGTCTTTGTATGTATCCTTTGCTGTTTCGGCAGCCAGATAAAGCCCGGACTGATGGGCTAAAGGCGACAGTTTATCAATTAGTTCGTCCCATTGCAGGTTGCGTTTTTGTCCCAGCCGCTCACGCCATTTTTGGGCTGTTTTCAAACCAAAGTACCAATATGCAAGTTCGAAAGGCGGATTTACGGTTTCGTCAGCACGCAATGTTTCTTGCGCAGGAATAATACCTTTCAGTACATATCTGCCTTCGAGCATATCGTAATCGGCAAACGAAAACAAGAACTTCGCTGTTTCATCAATTAATCCGGCATATTTTTTTAGAAAGTCATCGTTCGGATTTGCACGATAAATCAACTCAGCCAAATAAATGATATGAGGCTGTTGCCAGATAAGAAACGAGCCTACTTTTGAGGGTGCCTCTACGCCCGAAGGATCAGTCATTTTCATCCAACGTGCTCCCTGAAATCCCTGACGATGGGCAATTTCCTGTGCTTTGGGCAAAGCATCGAAATACCATTGGAGTGTTTTTTTAAGTAATTCTGGTCGATTCCACAAGGCAAACTGCGCCTGATGCCACCAAATCATTTCGAGATGATATTTACCATACCACGAGTTGTAAGTCAATCCGGTTTCTTGCGGAGGTGTAGATCCTGCACATTGAATGGCTAATAAATATTGCGAAAGCACCACACGTCGTTCGAGTTCGGGTGCTCTTTTGTCCTTGCATTTCGAAAAATCAATTGCAGCACCTTTCATCCAGTAATTATTCCAGTACTGCTCTACCAATGGTATTGATTTCGAAAAACTCAGCTTTCGCAAAAATAGCAGTTTCTCGCGCATAAACTCGGCTGTGAATGATAAATCATCTGTTAGCGGCATCAACACAAAATAGTTTTTTTGTTTTTCAACAAATCTTGCGTTTCCTTCCCAGCTTACTAAAATATAATATTTTGTTGAATCTAATATTCTTTCTAACAATACAAAATTTTCGGATTGCTGAACTATTACCGTTTTATGTTTTTCAGTGCTTTTCCAGTCGCAGGCATCATCCACATGTGCTCCGGTAGGGTAAGGAAATCTGAACTTTACGGACAATCGTTCAGTCGAAATAACGCGCACGCAAACAGCATCATGCTCCGGATGGCTGGCAGTAATTACTTGAACCAGTTGGCTGTAATATTTAAAATTGCTGGTTATCTGACCTTTCCACATGTCTAATTTTTGCGACACATGAGAAATTTGGTTAAAGTCGGTGGTTTCATCTAAGTCAAAACCAATTATCCCCAAATGTAACCTATGTGGATTTACCCTGTACCATTCGGCCGCCTCCTTTTGTCTGCCCGCCTCGTCAAACTGAACTGAATAAGGTTCTTCTTTTCCACGAAAATTGTAGTTTTTAAGTGTTTCGCTGTGGAGATATTGCTGAGGATTTGAAAAACTGTGCCACCCCCACTGACTTTGGGTGCCCAGAGGAATACCTTTGGAATATTTATGAGGAAAAGTCTGTAATCCTGTGGCATCAACTGTAAAAGCAAATTCACCGTTTCCGACAGAAAAAGAAGCAAGCGAATCGAAAGAACTGACTTGTGGATTATTTCGGTTTACTAATGCTTTGCGATCGATTGACGCATTTTTTGAAGCACTACACACAAAAAATACAAACACAAATAGTGTTAAGGTAAAAGCAAATTTCTTCATAATTTTACTTTTTCTGATTTTATGTTGTCGCAAAAATTTAATTTTCGTTGCCGAATGGTGTACGTTGAATAACTTTTTTCCTTAATACTCCAAATAAGAAATTCTAAAATGAGAGATGTAATTTCTTTTTTTATCCATTTTATGATAATGAAATATAACTATACTCAACTTTCGCAAGTAGTATAACTACTTGATTTTTATAAAAATAGCAGCATATTTATTTTGATATGTCGCTGAATTTCAGTAACTTTGTGTCGCCAAACAAAAAAAAAACAATATGCTGCGCAACAAAGATACAACAATA
>JAURYY010000003.1 GCA_030653695.1 Paludibacter sp.
ATTAGAGTTTATATTGATTAAAAGAATATTATGCTCAAAAACAAAGAGATAAGATTAACCACTAAGTACACTTAGTTTCACTTAGAATATATTAAAAAAGAACACTCAGATAAAAAACATACATGTTTTTTAGATTTACAATTGACTTATAATAAAACATAAATGTTTTATTTCTTAGTGATCTATATTTGGGTTTAATTCACTTAGTGTATCTTAGTGCAATTAAGTGTTCTTAGTGTTAAACTTCTTATATTTAATTACATAGAAATCTAATCCATATAAAGTCTAATGTGCAAGAATTTCAGCAAATGATTTTTGGTTTAAAAATTACAGTAAGTTCATTTTGAAAATCGCAAAGTGAGGATAATTATTAAAAAAAACGAATATATTTTATGATAATGAAAAGGTTGAAATGTTTGATATTTATATCTTTAGTCATTTTATCAAGTGTATCGGCAAAACCCGATCAAAACAAACGAACTTTTAAAATCAGTAAAAATCTGTCGATTTTCAACACATTACTTCGTGAGATTGATTTGTTTTATGTTGATACACTCAACTACGACAAAATGATGAAAACTACCATTGATGATATGTTGGAAAGACTTGATCCATATACCGTATATATGCCCGAAGAAGAAACCGATGACCTGACATTCATGACTACGGGTGAATATGCCGGAATAGGTGCATTAATCATGAAAAGGGAAGGCAATATATACATTTCGGAACCTTATGAAGGTATGCCTGCTCAACGAAACGATGTGCGTGCCGGTGATATTATACTTGAAATAGACGGTAAAAGTGTTCAGGGAATGACAGTTAGCGAAGTTAGTGCTCGTCTGAAAGGAATACAGAATACAACCATAAAATTAAAAATAAAGCGAACCGAAGAAAAGAAAAATATAGAAAAATCGTTTTTGCGCGAAAAAATCCAGATTCATCCTGTTTCATATTCATCGGTCGTTGCCGATAAAACCGGTTATGTTCTGCTAAGTGAATTTACCGATAAATCGGCTCTTGAGTTAAAATCTGTTGTTTCGGATATGGTAAAACAAAAACAGATTAAATCGCTGATTATAGATTTAAGAAATAATGGAGGCGGACTAATTGATGAAGCAGTTAAAATTTTGGGTTATTTCTTGCCAAAAGGAACAGAGGTAGTAAAAACAAAGGGGAAAAACATACAGGACGAACGCGTTTACAAAACTCCCGTCGAACCTTTGTTTCCCGAAATGCAATTGGTTGTGATTACGAACAGATCCTCGGCATCTGCTTCCGAAATTCTTGCAGGTGCTATTCAGGATCTTGACCGTGGTGTAGTGGTAGGCGAACGCACTTTTGGAAAAGGGTTGGTTCAGAATATACGTCCGGTAGGGTATGGCGGACATTTAAAAGTTACAACGGCAAAATATTACATCCCAAGCGGAAGATGCATACAGGCAATGGACTACAGCCACCGAAACGAGGATGGAAGTGTAGGAAGGGTTCCGGATAGCTTAACAACCGGATTCAGCACCCGCAATGGAAGAAAAGTGCGCGATGGAGGTGGAATTGTACCTGATAAGACCACTAAAGATAACAGAAAATTAAATATCGCCTATTATATATATGCTCAAAATCTCTATTTTGATTTTGCCACACAATATGCTGCAAAGCATCCTTTAATTACAAAACCTGCAGCATTTGAGCTAAACGATGACGATTTCAACTCATTTGCCAACTACTTAAAAGAAAAGAAATTTACATATACTTCACAAACCGAAAAATACTACAGCGAGTTGCTCGAAGTAGCAAAATTTGAAGGAATGGATACACTTGCAAGGGCTGAATTTGAAGCATTGAAAACGAAAATTATTCCCGATATTTCAAAGAATATAAACGATAACAAGAAAGAAATTTCCGAATTATTGAGTCTCGAAATTATTAAAAGATATCATTACCAAAAAGGGGTTATAGAATATTCGTTGCGTTCGGATAAGGATTTAAATTTTGCGCTTGATATTTTGAATAACAAAGAATCTTATGCCGAAATTCTTAAATTAAAAAATTGATTAGCCCCGTGAAATATATTATTGTTAGGTACAAACGTCGTGGACGATAAAACCGAATAGAAACAAACTATTAACAAGCAGTAAAAAAGAATGACTTTAAGCTGGAACGAAATAAAAACCAGAGCGTTAAATTTCTCAAAAGAATGGGCGGGCACTTCAAACGAAGAAGCAGACGCAAAACCATTTTTAGTTGAGTTTTTTAACGTGTTTGGTATTAGCAGCAAACGTGTTTCGACCTTCGAACACAGAGTAAGCCTCACCCCAGCCCTCTCCAAAGGAGAGGGAGAAAAATATGGTTACATTGACTTGCTTTGGAAAGGAACAATTTTAATTGAAATGAAAAGTCGAGGCAAAAACCTTGACAAAGCCTACGGACAAGCCATTGAATACACTCACGGACTGAAAGAACACGAACTTCCGAAATACATTCTCATTTCGGACTTTGAAAACTTCCGACTTTACGACCTTGACACCTCCCCTCCTTTGGAGGGGTTAGGGGAGGTCGAGTTTAAACTCAACGACCTTGTAAACAATGTCCAACACTTCGGTTATTTATTGGGCTACCAAAAGAAAGTTTACAAAGAACAAGACCCTGCAAACATTAAAGCAGCCGAGTTAATGGGCAAACTTCACGACAGACTTGAAGAAATCGGCTACACGGGACACCCATTAGAAGTTTACTTGGTTCGTATTCTGTTTTTATTGTTTGCCGAAGACACAACAATTTTCAACAAGCAACAATTTCAAGAATATTTAGAACAGCGGACAAACGAAGACGGAAGCGACCTTGCAGCCAAACTGCAAGAACTATTTCAAGTGCTGAACACACCCAAAGAAAACCGCTTTAAAAATCTTGACGAGCAGCTTGCCGACTTTCCATACATAAACGGAAAACTGTTTGAAGAAATATTGTCGATGGCAAGTTTCGACAGCAAAATGCGACAAGCACTTTTAGACTGTTGTTACATTGATTGGAGCAAAATATCGCCTGCTATTTTTGGTTCCATGTTTCAAAGTGTAATGAACCCAAAAGAACGTCGTAACTTGGGAGCACATTACACCAGCGAAACCAACATTCTAAAACTTATCAAACCGCTTTTCTTAGACGAGCTTTGGAAAAAGTTTGAAAGCATAAAAAATGCTTCGACAAGCTCAGCACAGGCAAAAAAGCTCCATGAATTTCATAAAAAACTAAGCACACTCAAATTTCTTGACCCTGCTTGTGGTTGCGGAAATTTCCTTGTAATTACTTACCGTGAATTGCGTTTGTTAGAATTAGAAATTTTAAGAGCATTAAATAAATCAGGACAAAGAGTAATTGACGTTAGCGATATTATTTGGCTTGACGTTGATATGATGTGCGGAATTGAATATGAAGAATTTCCTGCACGAATTGCCGAAGTTGCAATGTGGCTTATCGACCACCAAATGAATATGCAAATAAGCAATGAGTTTGGACAATACTTTGTTCGTTTGCCTCTGAAAAAATCCGCAAAAATTGTTCACGGCAACGCATTGCAAACAGACTGGGAAAACGTAATTTCCAAAAACGACCTTTCTTTTATTCTTGGAAATCCACCTTTTTATGGTTCAAGAAACCAAACTAAAGAGCAAAAAGAAGATACAATTTCAGTATTTCAAGACAAAATAAATAGTGGTGTTTTAGATTATGTGGCTTGTTGGTATTACAAAGCATCAAAATTTATAGACAATACAAATATTAAAGTTGCCTTTGTTTCTACCAATTCAATTTGTCAAGGAATTCAAGTTCCAACACTTTGGCAATTATTAATAAACACAGAAAAATTATATATTCATTTTGCTCATCAAACGTTTGGTTGGAGTAACGAAGCTAAAGGAAATGCGGCTGTATATTGTGTAATCATTGGTTTTGCAAAATTTGACATTTCTAAAAAACTATTGTTTGAATATGAAAATATTAAAAGTAATCCAACAGAAAGAATTGTATCTCATATAAATCCATATTTATTAGAAGCAAAAGATATTTTTATTCTTCCAAGAGCAAAACCTTTAAATAATCGTTCATCAATGATGAAAGGAAATGCGGCTATTGATGACGGAAATTTTATATTTAATGCAGAAATAGAAGCTCAAGAGTTTAAAACAAAATACCCTGAACAAGCATATTTAGTTAGAAAATTTATTGGTTCAGATGAACTCATAAATAATTATCATAGATATTGTTTGTGGTTAAAAGATGCCAAACCGAATGATATAAAAAATAATTCCGAAATAAAATCAAGAGTTGAAGGTGTTAGAATATTTAGAGAAAGTAGTCCAAAAGCTGCAACAAGAAAATGGGCTGAAACGCCTACTTTATTTATGGAAGATAGACAACCCAATAGCGATTATTTAATGATACCAGTTGTATCTTCGGAGTTTAGAAAATATATTCCAATTGGGTTTTTAACCAAAGATATTATAGCGAATTATTCTTCTTTTATTTTGCCTAACGCAACAATGTTTGAATTTGGTATCATAACATCATTTATGCACAATGTTTGGATAAAATTCATTTGTGGTAAGTTAAAAAGTGATATTCGTTATTCAAATACATTAGGCTATAATAATTTTCCATTTCCAGAAAAGCCAACCGAAAAGCAAATAAAACTTATTGAAGAAAAAGCTCAAAAAATTATTGATATTAGAAATGAATTTAGTTCAAATTCACTTGCTGAATTATATGACCAATCATCTATGCCTCCTTTATTGATAAAAGCACACAACGAGTTGGACAAAGCAGTGGACTTGGCTTATCGTTCCCAGCCATTTACAAGTGAAGCCAAACGAATGGTATTTTTATTCGAACTATACGAAAACTATACGGCAGACCTTTTTACAAAAGAGAAACCGAAAAAAATAAAAAAGATAGATTGACAAGAAATAAATTTTTCAATCAACACCCGTGTTTAATGATACGTTTGATATATAAATATTTACATCATTATTTTACAGCCCGAAACACAAAAGGCCATGGTATTCATTCTCCTTATGTGTTTCAGTTCGTACGATTTGTTTTATACTGTAAGCATCCGTTTTATGTATTTAATAAAATTGAAAAGCAACGTTCGGAGCTTTTGATTGACAACAGTTTGTTAAATATAACTGATCTCGGAACCGGCAAAAACCGCAGTATGAAAGTATCGGATATTGCACGGCGGTCGTTAAAATCAAAAAAGTCCGGTCAATTACTTTTCAGAATGGTATATTATTTCAAGGCAAAAAATATTCTGGAGTTGGGTACATCATTTGGAATCACAAGCGCATATCTGGGATCAGCATCGACCGATTGTAAATTGACCACCTTGGAAGGTTGTGTTGAAACAGCCCGAAAAGCAAAAGAAATATTCCGTAGTCTTGAAGTTACCAACGTGAACGTAATAGTTGGGAATATTGACGAAACCTTAACTCCGGCACTCGAAAATATCGGATTACTTGATTTTATATTTATTGATGCAAATCACAAATCGACAGCTCTATTTAATTATTTTGAAAAGTGTATCTCAAAAGCATCGGCTAACTGTATAATTGTAATTGATGATATATATTGGTCGGCTGATATGGAAATGGCATGGAATACGATTAAAAAACACGAACAAGTTACATCCACCATCGATTTATTTTCTTTTGGAATCGTATTTCTAAATCAGGATTTAACTAAAAAACACTTTAAAGTATTTTTTTAATGAAAATTTACACCAAAACAGGGGATAAAGGCACAACCGGTCTTATCGGAGGAACAAGAATACCAAAAAATGATATAAGGCTTGAAGCTTATGGCACCGTTGATGAACTTAATTCATTTATCGGTTTGCTGAAAACTTTTTCATTACAGAATGCAGAGGAGAATTTTTTATTCGAAATTCAGAACAAACTTTTTTCTATCGGGTCATATTTAGCAACCGATACATCAAAAACATCACTCGATTCATCTTTGTTTCTGACCGAACAAGATGTGATAAGTATTGAAAATGAAATAGATCGACTGAATGAAAAATTGCCTCCATTGAGCAATTTCATTCTTCCGGGAGGTACACAATCGGCAGCTGTATGTCATATTTGCCGTACTGTATCACGAAGAGCAGAAAGAAGGATTTTCGATGTTTCAAATCTTTATTCTGTTGACAATCATATATATATGTATGTAAATAGGCTATCCGACTATTTTTTTGTTTTATCGCGATATATTAATATTACAAATGAAACAAAAGAAATATACTGGAAAAAATAGTTTAAATAAAAAAAAATTCTACTTTTGCACAAAAATAGATATTATAATTCTGTCAATTTAAAAATAAAAGTATTAATTGTTTATGTATTGGACATTGGAATTAGCATCAAAAATTGAAGATGCCCCCTGGCCCGCAACTAAAGATGAATTGATTGATTATGCAATTCGTTCAGGAGCACCATTAGAAGTTGTAGAAAATTTACAGGAAATAGAAGATGAAGGTGAAATTTATGAGTGTATTGAAGACATTTGGTCGGATTACCCGAGTAAAGAAGATTTTTTCTTCAATGAAGAAGAATATTAAATTGTTTCAATTTTAAAGCAGTTTAAATAAACATCTTTTCTTTCGGGAGGGAATTTTTAATGAAACAAAATTTATTATATAAACAATTTTTTTGATGATTTTCAGTTTGAATAATATCGCAAACAAAAAGTCGTTTGATAATTCGGGGTTTGTGATTAATAGATGTGTTATAAACCCATGAAAAAGATTGTATTTATTGCTTTACTGTCTGCAGCTTTCTTATGTTCAGCGTTTTCGCAGTTCAATGCGCAATTCAGTCAGTATATGCTTAATCAGTCTGTAATTAATCCGGCTGCTGCAGGTGAAAGTGGCATGATTGATGTAGTGGGTCAACACAGAATACAATGGATTGGTATGCCAAATGGGGGAAGAACGACCAATTTTAGCATCAATTCACCGTTAAAAATTGAGAAGTCTCTACATGGGATGGGAATAAATTTTTATAATGATAAAGTAGCACAATTTACGAATCAGGGAGCTCATCTAAAATATGCTTTCAAAAAGAAAATAGGCAATGGCTTGTTCAGCCTTGGCACTGAAATTGGCTTTTTAAGTATTGGCTTTAATGGCGACAGCGTACAGGCGCATCCAATTACTTTAGGCGAATATCATGATTTAACATCGGATGGAGATATTCCAAAAGGTGCAGTTTCAGGAATTTCTTTCGATTTGGGCTTTGGTGCATGGTACTCAACTCCCAAATCGTATATTGGGGTTTCATACAAGCATTTGAATCAACCAACGGTTCATTGGGGTGAAACTACCGAATTTAAGCAAAAGGGATTGTTGTTTCTTACAGCCGGAACGAGTTTGAACATTGCCGAATCGAAAATTGTTGTAAAACCAAGCACATTATTTAAATCAGATTTCATTACCTGGCAATGCGATTTGACAACAAAATTAGAATTCGATGAAAAATATTGGGGTGGGTTATCATATAGGTTTCAGGATGCAGTAGTGGTTTTCGGAGGAATTAATATAGCGGGAGGATTATCATTAGGTTACTCGTACGATTTACCCACAACACAAATATTATCCGTCAGTTCAGGTTCGCACGAAATAGTATTAGCTTACAGTTTTGCTTATGTTTTTGGAAAAAAAACAACAAAATACAAAAACATTCGGATATTATAAATTACAGAAAAAATCATTAAACAAAAAATAAGGTTTTTGTTTTCAAAAAAAATAATGAATTATATAATGAAAAAAAATCTGATATTCATATTTATTGTAACACTCTTTTTTTCATCATGCAACAAACCAGCAGGAGAATTAACAGGAACATCAAACCTAAATTTTCTAAAAGGTGGTTTTAATGAAAACAACCCTTATGGGATGGTATTTGTTAAAAGAGGTTCTTTCATGATGGGTGCCAACGACCAATCCGCATTCGGATCGAGCAGCGATAAACCTGTGAATGTAACCGTAGATGCTTTTTGGATGGATGAAACAGAAATTACGAATGATGAATACAAACAATTTGTATCGTGGGTTCGTGATTCCATTGCCTTAAGGCGTATGATAATTGAAAATGTTCCGGGTTACGAAAAAATGATGATTTATGAGGATAAAGCAAGTATTCCGGATTTAACACCTGAGGAGCTGGAAAAAGTACAATTGAACTGGAAAACAAAAATCCCCTGGGAAACAAAAGATACTACCTTAAAAAGAATATTAAATTATTTTTATTATGACAATATAAACCATTTGTCAAAAAAACGTCAATTAAATCCGGGCAAATTAACTTACAGGTACGAATGGATCAATTATGATCAGGCATCCTTAGCAAAAAACAAATACAATGTAAATACCGGAGCATATCCAACAAATGCAAAAGTCAGGGTTGACACATCCTACATAGATGATAGTGGAGTGATTATCAATAAAACCATCGAAAGGAAATTGAAGTCGCGTAAAGATTTAATATCAAATAAGGTCGTTACAATTTATCCCGACACAATGATGTGGCTGCGCGATTTTCAGTTTGCATTCAATGATCCTAAAATGCATTTATATTTCTCACATCCAGGGTTTTCAAATTATCCTGTGGTAGGTGTTACTTGGGAGCAAGCGCAAGCATTTTGCAATTGGAGAACACAATTATTTAATAGTCATGCCAAAGTAGGTGCTCAAGAATATCGTTTACCTACCGAAGCTGAGTGGGAATATGCAGCTCGGGGCGGAATATCGATTAATCTTTATCCTTGGGGCGGTAATTATGTGCGGGATGCCAAAGGATGTTACTTAGCCAATTTTAAACCAATGCGTGGAAGTTATACCGATGATACCGGCGCTACAACAATGAAAGTGGGCTCATTTATTCCTAATAATTTTGGCTTGTACGATATGGCTGGAAATGTTGCAGAATGGACATCATCGGCATTTGTAAATATATCAAATCTGTTGGTTTCGGACATGAACCCGAATTATCAGTTCAGCGCCAAAAAAGATGACTCTGACCTTTTGAAGCGCAAAGTTATAAAAGGAGGTTCGTGGAAAGATGTTGCTTATTATTTACAATGCGGCATCAGAACTTATGAGTATCAGTTCGAAAGCCGACCTTACATAGGTTTCAGGTGTGTTCGTTCTTATAATGGTGAATAAAAAATTAAAAAATAACTTATAAAAAATAACAATTATGAGTAATCAAACAAAATTCGACATTTGGTGGAACTCCTATTTAGTAAGACGGGTTTTCAGTGCATTATATAGTTTGGGCGCAGCCCTTGTAATTCTCGGAGCCATGTTTAAAATATTGCACCTCGAATATGCAGAAATTATGTTAGGTGTCGGTATGACTACCGAAGTAATTGTATTTGCATTAGGCATTTTTGATAAACCATACAAAGAGTTTGATTGGGAACGGGTATTTGATTTTAAAGAAAATTCTGAACAAAAACTAAATACTCAACTACTAAGTGGTGGAATGCAAAATCAACCTGCACAGCGATCAACAGGAATGAGCTACAAAGAATCTATCAGCGAAAATGACTTAATAAAGTTATCTGAAGGAATTAAATCATTGACTACTACTGCCCAACAATTAACCAACCTGTCGGCGGTAGCAGATGTAACTGAAAAATTTGTGAAGAATATTGAAACAGCAACCCATTCGGCAAGGAAATTTACACAAACCCAGGATTCATTAAACGCCGAGGTTGAAAGACTACACTCTTCATACACGGTTGTAAGCGATGGTTTGGAAGCAGTTGAAAAAAACACGAAGCAATATGCATCAAAAGTTGATGATATTAATAAAAACTTGTCTTCTATTAATGCAATTTATGAAATTCAACTCAAGAGTATTCATGTGCAATCAGAAGCACTTACTACTCAATCCGAATCGCTT
>JAURYY010000126.1 GCA_030653695.1 Paludibacter sp.
TCGAAATTGATTTTCGTTTTCTACAGAAAATCATTGCTCGAAAGCAAAATCGGCTTTCCGATAAAGCTATTTCTCTACTGCCTTTTTGTTTTCGACCAACTTCGAAGCGGTAAGCTTCGTATTTCGATTTAAACGTTTGCCGATTGTTTGGCAGTTTCATTCGTAAAATTTCATATAACGGTCGGCGGTATGAAACGTTGGGGATTGCGGGCTACTACCCTGTCCAGTTACACCGAACTTGATGCGGGGCAGAATGTTTGCATAACCACATAAACCCCAAGGTTTTATACCGCTTGTTACAAGCTGGCCGTTCTTGTCTTTCGTCATTCTGTCTTTCATTTTTGCTGCATCTTTTCTGTCTTTCGTGCGTTTGGGTAGGCAAGCTCTTTTGCAGGTTTTGGTTTTAGCGTTGGCTGGTGCGACCTGCAAATGTGCTTGACTACGAAGCGTTGGCTATTGTTTTGCTTTGTTTATTGAGTACGCAATCAAAATAAAAACTAACAATAATATGCCATTGATAATGACATAACTTGGAACAGAAAAATTAATAAACGTGAAAATTAAATTGCTAATCAAAGCCACAGCAAAGAAAATTCCAGAAACAACTCTAATATTTGTCGTTGTTCGTGGAAATTCAAAACTTGTTCCAATTGTCATTACCAATGTTGCTGCAAGAAAAACAAAACTACCTGCACTTAAAAGTATTTTGTTTTCACTATCGTGAAAACTATACAAGCCATAAGCGATAAGTAAACTCACCGCTATGGCTATAATTGTTTGTACAAAATTTATTTTCATAATCTTATGGGTTTTGTTGAAATGGCGGTGGTGCTAATGCAACCAATTTTAAAATTTCAGGCAATTTTTCAGCAATTTCCCATTTTGGTAAACCTGGTTTCCAAATGTAAGTTTTCTTAACAATTTTTTTCTCTGCAATTAGTCGGGATAATTCCTGTTCCGAAAAAGGACCAGCTTGATTACCTGCTATCATTGCATAGTAAAACTGTGGTGCTGCTGTTTGCATTGGATTCATAGAACCCGGAACATGCATATTTGTCATTGCACTATTCATGGTTTTAACCATTTGCTGTGCAACAGCCATTCCCATTCCGAATTCTACTAATCTGTTTATTGAAAAAAAACTATCGTCATTCATAATATTACTTTTTAAGTGTTTAAATTACTGGAGGTGGCGGAGGTGGTGGAACTGCACCAAATAAAGAAGAAAGTTCTTGTACATTACCTGCTATTTCCCAACCTGCCATTCCTTGTTTCCAAACATGAGTGTTTTTCTGTAACTGTCCGTTTTGAACCATTTGCTGTAACTGTTGCCAATTAAAAGGGCCAGCAGTTTGTCCATTAACAGAAACGCTGTACTGAATTTGTGGCGGTGGTGGCGGTGTGTTTTGTTGTTGATTCATATTCTGTCCCATATTATTCATCATACCTGCCATTTGATTACCCATTGCTCCGCCCATCATCATTCCTGTCATCATTCCAGCGGGGTTCATTCCTCCACCGCCTCCGCCCATGTCCATATTACCCATGTTACCTAAACTTTCTGCTCCTGTTTTAAGAACTTCTGTTTGTTGATTAAGTGCATGTGCACCAATAAAGTTGGTTTCGGTTTGAAGTTTCTGTGCTCTCTGTGCTTCTTCTCTTTGGATACGCAATGTTTCTTCCATATTAAGAGCATTAATACCTTGCATATCCTCTAAATTCTTGATATTTACATCAGCTTGTGCAACAGTAGTTTTTGTTGTCTGTTCAGCAGTAACTTTTCTTAATTCAGCATAACCCTGACTTTCTTTGTCAACTTCGATTGTAGCTAAATCAAAACCTTTCATGTTTACTCCGAAATCATTTTCAAGTCTTGGTTTTAAATAGGAAGCAATTATTTCATTTATTTCCAATAATTTCCGTTCCATTTGCAATACTGGCATCCCTTTATCAGCAGGAATATTTGTTATTACACCTTTTACATATTTCGTAACAGCATCCTTGATCTGTTTATTAAAATCTTCCAACTCGAAATTTATTAAACGGTTGAGTTTAATAAAAGCCTTGTAGTCTGTAAGGTTAAATGTAATTGTACCTCTCGCTGCCATTGGAACAGCAAAATCTAAAAACCTTGGGTCAAAGACATCAAAGTAAGGAATGCCAAATTTAACTTGAACATTCCCCGATAAATTAATAAAATAGATTTCTGCTTGAAATGGCGATGCACCTCCAAAAGCTAAACCTACAATGCTTGACAGAACAGGGAAGTTTGCAGTTTTAATTGTTTGGTCGTAAGGGCCGACTATAAAATCTTGCATTGAGCCATCCTTTTGTTGGTAAACAAAAACGGCTAACTCTCCGTCTTTAACACGCAAACTACTTCCGTAGCGTATGGCATTTTCTCTTTTTGTTGAATTGGCTTCGCCTGAAGGTCGCCATTTCCAAACAAGATATTCTTGTTCGTCACAACGGATTACATCCATTAATCCGCCTTCATTCTTATTACCGAATAGTGCCATATTTTTAGTTTTTAAAATTTAATAACTTGTTCCATGTGAACTTTTCCAATTTCATTTCTTCTTTATTTATAAACCAAATTTGTAATTCAGGAAAAACATCACCAATCCTCTTCCAACCTATTGAGTATTGCTTAACTCGTTGATGAAAACCTAATTTATAATTTGCGGGTAATGCAATAATACACTCTTTTGCTTCATCATTCAATCTAGATATTGCTCTGAAAAATACTTCAAAAAAATCTTTTGAGCGGGCTGGATTTGATATTTTGTATCCAATACATTCAATATACAACTTTTGTTTTTCTTTCGTTGCCAAAATATCCACACCTAATTCTCCATTTTTTCTAATTGGACTTAGGGAATAACCATCGTTTTCTAAAAGTTTACGAAGAACTTTTTCGGCTTCACTATTTTTCATTTTATTCCAAGTTCTTTTGCATAATATTCGATTTGCTCAAGAGTTTTTTTATCATCTTTCATAGAAAATTTTGCTTTCATAATAATTTGCTCACATTTTTGCATCCAAACTCCTGCAATTAAATGATTCCAATTTTTTTTATCATCATCTCCGAATTTAGCAGAAACATTTTTCATAAAACCCAGAACTCCTTTTTTAGCTGGCTGAGCAAGAGGAAAAGCCATTGATAAAAATTCAACAATGTCTTCTTTGCTATTTGAAATAGGAAAATGCATAATAAACTCTTGTTTTTTTGTAAATACTTGTTTTTGCCTTTTCCCCTCTGAATCATCTATAAATCCAAATATTCCACCAGTTTTAGTAACATTAACGCTGTCTTCAATTTTTTGATAATCTCTAAAAAATTCTTTAATAGAATTTGCACTTTCAATATTTCTAAATTCATGACCACAATCAGAACATTTAGTTTGAAAAGATTGAATCATAGCACCACAAGCGGGGCATTTTTTAACATCTCCAAATTTGTCTGATTTTGGTGCAGCTGTTGTTGGAGCAACAGACTCTTTCATGCTTTGTTTTTTTTCATGCAATTTTGCATCAAGCACCATTTCAAATTCGTCAAGGTCGATACCTTCTTCTTCAGCTTTTTTGAAGAGAATTTGTTTTTCTTTTTCAGTCAATTCTCCGTCCGCAAGAGCGAAGTTGATTAAATTTTCAATTTTCTCGTTGTACATATTATTAAATTTTTATTTGTTTTGGCTTCGATTCTGGTGGTCGCCTTCACCTTTATTATTGACTTGTCCCACGTGGGCAATGGAAAAAGCATGTGTGTGGCTGCGAAGGGTAGTTTGCAGGGAAGGGCAGCCACACTCTTGCTTTTGTGCGGTTGGCTTTCCATGTTCTTTTCTGTCTTTATGCAGCAAAAATTCTTTTGTCATTGTGTCGCTGTCTTTTTCTTCGGCTTGCTTGTAACGTATCCCTATGAGAAACTCATTTTCCTATATGAGAAACGGAGTTTCCCATATTTCTGCCTTAGAAGTAGTTTTTGGTATATTTAAATTAAAGATTATCAGCAACTTAGCAAAAGAGTCCGATTTTGAGTAGTTTCTCTTATCGGAATTTGTTATTTATTCACTAACGTTATTTTTCAATCGTAATGCTTCGCAAATATACGTTATTTGTGTAAAACAAACAATATAATCTGCTAAATATTTAAATTATCCAACGGACT
>JAURYY010000010.1 GCA_030653695.1 Paludibacter sp.
AATATATCACCAATTTCAAATTTTCGAGGACGATTGTCGCTTAAAAGGTCATCTACAATGTTCCATTGACTATCTGTTAGGTTGGTTGGATACGTTTTCATATTTCTTTATGTATTTGATTTACATAAAGTTACGACATTATTTTCAACTAAACAACTGATAGGCAGTTTATTTTTACATTATTTTTTAAACAGTTTCTGAATACTTATTCAATCATGCAATTATTCTCAAAAACTATAATAAACTGGTACAAGCATAACAAACGTGAACTTCCGTGGCGCGATGTAAATAATCCGTATCTGATCTGGATCTCTGAAATTATACTTCAGCAAACACGTGTTAATCAAGGAATGAGTTATTATTTGAGATTTGTTGCGCGTTTTCCTTCGGTGAATAAACTGGCTCAGTCCGAACAAGATGAAGTGCTCAAATACTGGCAGGGCTTGGGTTACTATTCGCGTGCAAGAAATTTACATAAAGCAGCTCAACAAATTATGGGTGAGTTTAATGGAGTTTTTCCAACAGAATACAGCGATGTTTTGAAACTGGCGGGAGTTGGAGTTTACACTGCGGCTGCCATTTGTTCATTTGCATACAATCAGCCATACTCAGTGGTGGATGGTAATGTTTACCGGGTTTTATCCCGTTTTTTCGGTATTGCCACTCCCATCGATTCGGGAGTAGGAGTGAAGGAGTTCGCTCGTTTGGCTGAAAATGTTCTCGATGTATTACAGCCGGGCTTACACAATCAGGCTTTAATGGAATTCGGTGCCCTGCAATGTGTTCCGGTTTCGCCCCAGTGTAGTTTGTGTCCGTTAATAAGCAACTGCAGAGCTTACGAACTCAATTTAATATCATCGCTTCCAGTGAAAAAGCAAAAAGTGAAAGTGAAAGAAAGATTTTTCAATTATTTATTTGTGGAATTTGAAGATAAAATATTTTTGAAAAAGCGAAATGAGCCGGATATCTGGCAGAATTTATATGAATTTCCGCTCATTGAGGCTGACCAACTTCTGACCGTAAGTGAGTTGATGGGAAACGAAAAGTTTGCTGCTTTATTTAGCGGAATTGAAAATGTTGATATTGTAGGTGTTTCTTCGCCGGTAAAGCATGTTTTAACACATCGCGTAATTTATACCGAATTTATTACTATTCGTATCTCGAATAAAAACAAACCACTTGAAAGTTATATCCAAGTGCCTGTTGCCGAAATAGATAAATATGCAGTTTCGCGTTTGATTGAACAGTTTTTGGAAAAACTGTAATAATAAAAAAGTAAATCAACATCAATAAAAAAATCCCGCTGTAACTTAGTGTGTTACTTACGGGATTTTTTGCATTTAGGAAAATACGAGTTGTATTATTTTATTGAAAAGTGCTGTTTTACAAGTACTTCGAACTGATCGAAATCACGATATCCTAATTCGGATTTAAATTCTGTTTTACTATTAACAAATACAATGGTAGGCATAGCTTCAATTTTGAAGAGTTTTGCCAATTGTGGTTCTTTGTCAACATCAATTTTATACACTGTCAGTTTGCCATTGTATTTGTTTTGGATAGCTTGTAAGTGTGGTGCCAGCATTTTGCACGGGCGACACCAGGTAGCGTGAAAATCAAGAATTATTGGTGTTTTTCCTATTCTGGTAAATGTTTTGTTGCTATCGAAATTCCATACTTTTTGTTTGAAATCGGCTGCTGTTAATTCTATAATTTTAATATCTCCGGTTTTTTGAGCAAATACCGAAGTGCTCATTAATACTATAAAAAATAACGAATGAATTAATTTTCTCATACTTGGCTTTGTTGTTTTATTTAATTATGTTGTTTTTTTCTGAAATTTATTTTTTGAATTTTATGGGTGGCTTTTTGAATTTCTTTTTCAAGTTGCAGAATATCTTTTTTTACTATCCACAAATGGTATGAGTCGGCAATGGATTTAGCATCAATGGATTCCAAAAAATATACAAGGGATTTTTTGCCCCCAAGCATTACTTTTATTCGTGAAGTTCGGTTGTTATATATAAATTCAACAACCGCTACTGCCGACTCGTTTTCAAAAATTACCCTTTCGAAATTATCAACACCAATGTTGTAATAATGTTCATGACTTTTGGAATTATTTGTGGTGTCAGTTGTAGCATAAACATCTCCGTTTCGTACTTCAATCCATTTGTGTCCAATTTTTGTGCCCGAATAGTTGCTGATTAATTGCAAACCCGCATTCTCATTCACGATACATTTTAAATAATTGCGTTTTGAGTTTTGCTCTGTGATTTGAAATTTATGTACGTAATTTCCGTATTGTTGGTAAGCAGAATCTTTTTCAAAACGAAAGTTTTTAACTATCGAATCAAATTCGTGCTTTTTAATGGGATGCAAACTATCACAATACAATATTGTTCTTGAGCATTCGCGTCTGTTAATGGTGTCTTCAAGAGCAGCTGCAATTCTTCGTTTTTCAACTAATTTTGGGAAATTTAAATGAAAACTGTCAATCTTAATTTTGGCATCGTTCAAAGCGTTTTTATCAATCAGATTTGCTATAACCAATAGTTTGTTTTGCGCTCTTAATTCTTCCTTTTTTTTTGAATTACAACCGGCGATGAAAATAGTGAGTGTAATTAAAATAAGGAGTATAAAAAAATTTTTATACATTAGTGTCTTTAGTGTTTGTAGTTCGTGATGTGCTTAAAAGTAATAATGTTTTCTATCTAAAATTCAGTGTTGTAAATAGTTGTTGCAGATTATTTAAACATCAATCCTACTGAAAATTCCATGCTTCCGGGTATTAGTTCAATAGGTTTATCATATTTGCCGGATGAAATATAATTATCGCTTAAAGCCACATTGGTCATTGAATTTTTATAGCAGATTTCGGTGAAAAATTTTAATTTTTTTGTAATATACAGCTCACTTCCAACCGAAAACTGATACCCTAATCTGCTTGGATTTGTTATTGGATAAATATCAACAGGACTTGAAGGGATGTTTTTGTTAATATTCTGGTGTTTTTCATTGGCAGTTATAATAAATCCTGTATTTAAACCACCCTGTATAAAATAAGAAACTTTTTTCAGTTCGGTAGTTTTAAGTTTTAAACACATGGGTATTTCTAACTGTGAATAATTCAACATGTAATTATCTTTGGTTGAAACATCGTTAAGCGATTTATTATCAAAAACATAGCCGCCGAAACCATTAAAATTTACTCCTGATACAACTGATATGTTTTTGTTGAGCGCATAATCGGCAATACCTGCAATTCCAAATTTCAATGTGGCTCCATCGGCCTGCATATCGTCGTGATTAACTTTCATCCAATCAATTGATGGACTTACTTTTACACCAAATGAAAATTGATCGAAATTCAGAAACGAAAAATCAATTTTCGAAACGTCAATTTTCGAAACATCTATTTTCGGTAGTGGAAATTCCACAACTTGAGCGTTTGTTTGAATCGCAAACAGGATGAAGAGCAAAATTGATAATATTTTTTTCATGTTTGAACTTTGCGTTTATTTTATGTGTTACAGCTGCAAAAATTATTTTTTTTTATGATAACTCATAATTCGTGCCAAAATTACTAATTAAAACTATATCAATATAGTAATGTTAACTTTTAATTGCAAACATTGTTTTTTTTATTGCACTAATAATTTATTTGATGGTGTTTAGGCATATTTTAGATAAATATCTTTTTGAATTCTGACAAAAATGAATATCTTTGCATCTCATTTTTTCCCTAAATGACATAACAATGCGTAAACTGAATACCTGTTCGATACTCCTGTTTTTACTAGTGATTATATTATCTTCCTGTATTACATCAAAAAAAATTAATTATCTCCAGAAACCCGATTTTATGATACCCTCTTACAAAGATACTACTTCTTATGAGGACTATCGTTTAAGACCGGGCGACAGGTTATATGTCAAAGTGTACTCGACCGATGACAGAACCAATATGCTTTTTAACGGTAGCCAGCAAACAAGTCAGATGGCTTTGTCGGGCGGAGGTGAGTCATCAATAATGGATTTGTACACCTATTTGGTGCTGAATGACGGAAATATCGTGTTTCCAATGATTGGTAAAGTAAAAATGCAAGATCTAACCTTACGCGAAGCGACATTGAAATTAGAAAAGGAAATTGAACCTTATTATAAATTCAGTACGGTTGAAATGAAAATTGTAGCCCGTTACTTTAGTGTTATAGGAGGAGGAAAGGCAGGTTATTTTCCAATACCCCGCGAAAAGATTAATATTTTTCAGGCACTTGCCATGTCAGGCGATATTGATATTTATGGCGACCGTAGCAAAGTTAGAATTATCAGAGAAACAGATACGGGTACTCAAATTAAAGTATTTGATATTAGAAGCGTTGATATTTTACATTCCGAATTTTTTTATATAGAGCCCAATGATGTGATTTATATACAATCTGTTGATGAGCAATTTTATAGTGTTTCAAATTTAACTGGCTTGTTTAGTACTGTTTTAACTACAATATCCTTTGGGACTATTATATTTAATTCGCTTTTTAATTTGAAATAAATGTCATTTATTAAAGTTATAACTTTTATTCAATCTATACCATGATTCAAAAGAATTACCTATTCATATTCATTCTGATAATTTTATCTTTTACTTCTTGTTACAATTACCAAAGTGTCGGTTTGTTACAGGATGATAATATATTTTTGCCAAAATACGAAAAAGTTGATTTCATTGAATATAAATTAAGAGTGAATGATGAGGTGATTTACAGATTAATGACTTCGGATGAAACCATATCAAAATTAATAACATCGGATTTGGCAACAAGCGGACAATATGTAAACTCCTACAGAATTCATCCTGATGGTACAATAGATCTGCCTTTTATAAAAAATATCCCTGTTGAAGGTTTAACAATTACCGAAGCGGGACAAGTAGTAGAGAAAAGATTTAAGGAATTGATCCCTGATGCCAGTATAAAACTCAGTATTGCCAATAAAACTTTTACCATTATTGGAGAAGCATCGAACGGTGTTTTTCCTATTTATAAAGAAAAACTGACCATATATCAAGCGTTATCAATGTCGGGTTTGTTGAGTTATTCAGGCGATCCTAAACGGGTTCGCATTTTAAGAGAAACCGATCATGGGACCAAGATACTTCAATTTGATATCAGACCAAAAAGTATCATTGAGTCAAAATATTATTACATATATCCTAACGATATAATTTATGTTCAAAGAGAACCTGCAAGTTTTTACAAAGTTTCAAACTATGGTTCATTCATAGGTACCATTACTACTTCTTTGTCTTTTCTTTTTACAGTTTTGTATTACAGTAAATTTTAGTTTTTTTTTAATAAATTCGGTTTATAGTAGTTTAATTTAAAAGTCTTTTAAAATATGGAAAATATGGATGTTAATAAAATTGATAAACCTTTTAACGAAGATGATTCAAGTTTTGATTTTAAAGAATGGTTATCAATATTTTTTCATTACTGGTATTTGTTTGTTATTGGCTTAATTTTAGCATTAGGCATTGCATACTTGCAAAACAGAAAATATCTGCCAACATATATATCATCAGGCACATTGATCATTGAAGATGATAAATCAAATTATAGCGGAACACAAGCATTGATGCAGGGTTTTTCGGTTAATAATGGTTTGAGCAATATGCAGAATCAGATTATCATACTACAGTCATACGATTTGATTACAAAAGTTTTCGACAGTTTACCTCAATTTAAGATTGATTATATTTCTCAGGGAAATTTCAAAACCCGAAATCTTTATAAGAATACTCCTGTTTTTATAAATTCTGATTATGTAGCACCCGAAGCATACGATATTCTTTTTAAAATGAGCATAAATCCCGATGGTAATTATAAAATTACTGCCGAGGATAATAAAATGTACGAAGATTTGATAATAAACGGAAAATTTGATAAGCCGATACAACATAACCTATTTTTTATTACAGCTGTAAAAAATTATACATTACATGAAAAAAGGGATTTGTATTTTCAATTCAGAAGCACTGAATCTCTTGTTGCTGAATTTTCCAAAAGATTAAGATTTAACACTTTAGTTGAAGGAGCTTCGGTACTACAAGTATCGTTAAATGGTGAAAATCCCGACAGGGATGTGGATTTTATTAATGCATTGCTCGGAACATATTTGGAAGATAACCTGGAAAAGAAAAATATTGTAGCAAGCAGAACAATGCAATTTATTGATAATCAATTAAGCAATGTGTCAAGATCATTAGAAGTATCCGAAGAT
>JAURYY010000011.1 GCA_030653695.1 Paludibacter sp.
CCCCAATTAACCAATCCCCAATTAACCAATCCCCAATTAACCAATCCCCAATTAACCAATCCCCAATTAACCAATCCCCAATTAACCAATCCCCAATTAACCAATCCCCAATTAACCAATCACATCACTCCACCTGCTTCACTCCAATCAGTTTATCATACCGTTCGCCCCAACCGCGATGGTACACATAAATTGTATATTCATTTCGGGCTTCCCAGTAACTGCCATCCACCTTTTCTACTGAAGCTTTTGTTGATCCTTTAGGCACAAACCAGTATTGATAATTGTAACCGCCTTGTTTCAGGAGTAATGTCTGAAAGTACATACCTGCATTACCATCATATTTCAGACGCGAAGTTTCATTCAATAAATTATAATTAAATTCGCCGCCCAAATAAAGTTGTCCATCGAAAAAAGGTTGCTGTGTAGGAAGTGTAAAATGTACTAACATATAATCGGCTTCGCTGTCGGCATTTTCATAACCTTCCTGATAATTAATCAGGAATTTTCCGTTTACATCAAAGTTCTGCATATACGTTTTCGATTTCTGAAACTTATCGGGTTGTAGAAATGCTTCGTAATGAGGCTGTTTGTATCGAATTTCGGCAACGCCTACACTGGCGGCATACACCGACGAAATGTCGAAGCGGCGATATTCGTTTCCTCCCTCGAAAATTAATTGTTTGTTGTTTACAAAACTAAGTTTTGTGCCCCCCAAAAAAGTAGGTTGAATTCCGCTCACCTGATTATCGATGCGGTTATTTTGCCTCACCACGATTTTTAATTCGGTATTCGGATCGCGAACCGTATAGCCTTTCAGTGCTACATCAAAATCTAATTGTTGAAGTCTTCCGTTCAGTTCGGTATCGGTATTTCCTCTAACTGTTGCATTA
Source organism: Paludibacter sp. (assembly GCA_030653695.1). Taxonomy (GTDB): domain Bacteria; phylum Bacteroidota; class Bacteroidia; order Bacteroidales; family Paludibacteraceae; genus Paludibacter. The sequence goes on from JAURYY010000011.1 coordinate 894, forward strand.
ATATTGACGCGCGGCTCTACTACCGAAAAACAGGCACGGGCAATGGTTTTTTCCACATTATTATCTTCGTAAATAACAACAGCATAATTGCCTGATATTTTGAATTTAATATCATCGTTTGGCAGAAAAAAATTATAATGTGTGTACAGAAAAGTAGTATTAACTGACAAAGTATAATCGGTTATATTGGCAGTGGTGAATCCGCTCAGATACTCGCTTGTCATCAGGTTGGATGCGGTCCAGTCGGAATTGCAGTGAATCACCTTGTAGCCGAATGAACGCATTTCGTGCGACATTTCATCGAAGCTGATTTGCAGCATATCCGAACCGTTCAGTTCAATGATCGGTAAAAGGAATTTTTCACCCTTAATTCCAATCTGCAGTGTTTTGATATTGGATTTTAATATCTGAGTTCGGTATATGTTTTGTGCCGAAATACATAATGCCATCAAGAGAAGTATGAAAAGAATTGATTTTTTCATTGGATGAAATTTTTTAAGATAAAACCGATTGATAAACAATTATCCTGCCACAAAAATAAGAAAATAAAACCATGTTTATTGAATTAAACGTTTTTTTATTTCAATTTATTGATACTGCCTGAAATGCTCACTGCATTAGCAAAAAAATAAAATGTTGTTCAATAAATCAGACAGTCAAACATGCTGAAAACATCTTATTCATTTCAAAATTGAATTCATATCATTTTGAATATTAGCGACTTATAAATTAACGAAAATTTTCTCTATTGACAGATTAAAATACAATGAATTTGTTGTACTTTTGCACTGTTTTAAAAAAAAACATGTTTTTCAGCATTAATTTGATTAAGTGTTTGGAAAATATGTATTTACAAACAATAGTCTTTTCAGAATTTTTGAAGTATTAACTCTACCTTTAATGTCTTCAGAATTCGGAAACGAATAAATAAAAAAACCAAATTTCCAAAATATAATATGGCAAACCTGATAAAAACAAGGCGTGGTTTGGATATTCAGATAAACGGCAAAGCAAAAGAAGTGATTGAAAAGACAATTATTTCGGACGAGATAGCCTTAATACCTGATTATTACTGCGGAATAACACCAAAAGTTGTTGTAAAAGAAGGCGATATTGTGAAAGCCGGTTCACCGGTTTTTTATAACAAGAAAAATGAGGCAATGAATTTTGTTTCGCCTGTCAGCGGTAAAATCATAGCCGTAAACCGGGGCGAACGCCGCAAAGTTGAAAGTATTGTTATTGAAAATGACAAAAAAAACACGTGCGAAAAATTCATTGTCAAATCGCCCGAAAAGCATACCGCTGACGAAATAAAAGTGCTTCTGCTTACTACCGGACTTTGGGTTTATATCAAACAGCGTCCTTACGATGTGATTGCAAATCCTACCCAGACACCTAAAGCCATTTTTATTTCGAGTTTCGATACCGCACCTTTAGCCCCGAATTACGACTTTGTCATCGGAAGTCAGATGACAGATTTTCAGACCGGTATCGATGTATTGACAAAACTTACTGTCGGAAAGGTTCATTTGGGAGTAAAAGCCGGCAATACGATATTCGCTCCGGTAAAAAACGTTGAAATCACACCTTATGAAGGTCCGCACCCAGTTGGTAATGTGGGAATTCAAATCAACAAAATCAACCCTGTTAACAAAGGAGAAGTTGTATGGACCATCAATGCGCAGGATGTGTTATTTATTGGTCGTTTATTCAATAAAGGAATCGTTGATCTCACCCGCACAATTGCACTCACAGGTCCCGAAGTGAATGCACCGCAGTATTGCAACACGATAGCAGGTTGTCGGATCAATCAACTTGTAGATGGCAAATTAAGCCTGAATGTTACACACCGTATTATTTGCGGCAATGTACTTTCGGGAATAAAAGTTACAACTTCTGGTTATCTCGACCCTTATGCCACACAGATAAGTGTAATTGAAGAAGGTATTGACACGCATGAATTGATAGGTTGGGCTATGCCGCGTTTCAATAAGTTCAGTGTTAGCGGCACCTATTTCACCGGATTTTTTGAAAATAAATTCGTTCAGAAAATTCTTGGCAAAAAGAATTACAAATACGATGCACGCTTGATGGGCGGAAAACGAGCCATCATCATGTCGGGCGAATATGATAAAGTGCTGCCAATGGATATTTTACCCGAATTTTTGATAAAAGCAATGATAGCGGGTAATATTGATAAAATGGAAGCACTCGGTGCTTACGAAATTGCGCCCGAAGATGTAGCTTTATGCGAGTTTGTCTGCACATCGAAATTGCCATTGCAACAGATTGTCCGCACCGCATTGGATAACATGAAACAAGAAATGGAATAACAACCCCAAATCCGTCAGCCGACGGACTTTAATAAATATGGATGCATTAAAAAAAATAGTAGATAAAGTAAAACCGCATTTCGAAAAAGGCGGGAAGCTTGAAAAGTTCCATTCAGTTTTTGATGGATTTGAAACATTCCTTTTTGTTCCGAACACTACATCAAAACAAGGAACACACATACACGATGCCGTGGACTCGAAACGCACCATGATAGTAGTGGTACTTGCCTTAGTTCCGGCTTTATTGTTCGGAATGTATAATGTGGGATATCAGCATTATCTGGCTATCAATCAGGATGTTAATTTCTTTGAAACTTTTATATTCGGTTTCTTGGCAGTGTTACCTTTAATACTTGTTTCTTATGGCGTTGGGCTGGGAATCGAGTTTGTGGTAGCTCAAATCAAAGGACACGAAATTCAGGAAGGATTCTTAGTGTCGGGTTTTTTAATTCCGCTGATTGTGCCGGTTGATACTCCGCTTTGGATGGTGGCTGTTGCCACTGCTTTTGCGGTAATATTTGCCAAAGAAGTTTTTGGCGGAACAGGTATGAATATCTTTAATGTGGCATTGGTTACACGTGCTTTCCTTTTCTTTGCCTATCCTACTTTTATGTCGGGCGATGCCGTTTGGGTTCGTACCGGAACAACTTTCGGATTAGGAAACGGTTCAATAATTGATTCATTCTCCGGCGCTACACCACTCGGTCAAATTGCCGTATCGCCCACAACTCAGGTTCAACTCGGCGGTATTACAGGAAATTCTATCGGTTTTATAGATGGTTTTATTGGTTTAATTCCGGGATCAGTAGGTGAAACTTCGGTTATTGCCATTTTACTTGGAGCCGTTCTTTTACTTGTAACCCGCATTGCCAGTTGGAAAACCATGCTTTCGGTATTTGTAGGAGGAGCAGCAATGGCATGGATTTTCAATACAATTGGTCCAGATACTGCTGCAGCACATTTCCCCTGGTACAATCATTTGGTATTTGGTGGTTTTGCTTTTGGAGCAGTATTTATGGCTACCGACCCCGTTACTTCAGCCCGAACCGAAAAAGGAAAATGGATTTATGGTGCACTTATCGGAATCATGACCATTGTTATCCGCGTACTGAATCCGGGTTACCCTGAAGGAATGATGTTAGCCATTTTGTTAATGAACATTTTTGCTCCGCTAATCGATTTTTATGTGGTCGATGCCAATATTAATCGCCGGTTGAAACGAGCAACCATTAAAAAATAAACACTGAAAATAAGATGGATACAAATAAGAACAGTTATACATTGATTTACGCCGCAGTGATGGTAATCGTTATTGCGCTCATGCTTGCTTTTGTTTCGAGTGCATTGAAGGACAAACAAAATGCTAATGTAGAACTTGATAAGAAAAAACAGCTATTAAGTTCGTTACAAATCAATTTAGATGGTCAGGACGCTGTTGCGTTATACGAAAAATATATTGTTAAAGAAATTGTCATTAACTCCAAAGCCGAAGTATTATCGGAAGGCAAAGGAGCTGCATTCAAACTTGATTACATCAAGGAAATAGCTAAAAAATTGGAAGACAGAAAATTGCCGGTTTATATCGCTAATGTCGATGGGCAAACCAAATATATTATTGCACTCCGTGGTGCAGGACTTTGGGGACCCATCTGGGGCTATTTAGCGTTAAATGAAGATAAAAATACGGTGTTCGGCACCAACTTCTCCCATGCAAGCGAAACACCGGGGCTTGGGGCTAATATTGTTGATGCTCCGTTTAAAAATCAGTTTATTGGTAAACATATATTGAATGACAAACAGGAATTCGTATCAATAGCGGTTATGAAAACAGGCAATAAAGCTGAAGGACAAGAACAGATCGATGCCATAGCCGGAGGTACAATAACCAGTAAAGGAGTTGAAAAAATGCTCCTCGATTGTCTTTCACAGTATGATGAATTTTATAAAAACGGAGGAGCAAAGTAATGAGTAAATTATTTTCAGAAAAAACAAAACAGGTTTTCTTAGGACCTCTAAGTAAAAACAACCCGATTACAGTTCAGGTATTGGGAATTTGTTCGGCATTGGCTGTAACCGCTAATCTGAAACCGGCGTTAGTTATGAGTTTATCTGTAATTATTATCGTTGCATTTTCAAATGTAATTATATCATTACTGCGTAATACCATCCCTAATCGCATTCGTATCATCGTACAATTAGTTGTTGTGGCAGCTTTGGTAACTATTGTGAGCGAAATTTTAAAAGCTTTTGCTTACGATGTAAGTGTACAGTTGTCGGTTTATATTGGCTTGATTATTACCAATTGTATTTTGATGGGACGGCTCGAAGCTTTCGCAATGGCAAATAAGCCCTGGGAATCGTTTGTCGATGGTCTTGGTAATGGAATTGGATACGCGGTGATTTTAATTATAGTGGGTTTCTTTCGTGAATTGCTTGGTGCCGGTTCGTTAATGGGATATAAGGTTATACCTCAATCGTTTTACGATGCCGGTTACATGAATAACGGTTTGATGATGATGCCTCCAATGGCGTTAATCTTAGTGGCGTGTATTATTTGGGTTCACAGAGCTAAAAATAAAGATTTACAGGAAAAGTAGAATTAGTAAACGAGTAGACGAGTAGACAAGTAGAATTAGTAAACGAGTAGACGAGTGAAAAAGTAAACGAGTAGACAAGTAAACAAGTAGAATTAGTAAACGAGTAGACGAGTGAAATAAAAATAAGGTTTAGAGTAAAACAAATTCCGTTTACTTGTGTATAAGTTACTCTTCAACTTAAAATATAAAAAAAATATGGAAAATATAGCCAGTATATTTGTTAAGTCGATTTTTGTCGATAATATGATTTTTGCATTTTTCCTCGGGATGTGTTCATATCTCGCTGTATCGAAAAATGTAAAAACATCCTTAGGATTGGGTTTAGCTGTTATTTTTGTATTAGCGATTACCTTGCCTGCCAATTATTTGCTCGAAAACTATGTATTGAAAGAAGGTGCATTGAAATGGTTGAGTCCCAAATTGGCTTCGCTCGATTTAAGTTACCTTGCATTTATATTGTTTATTGCTGTTATCGCGGCTATAGTGCAATTAGTCGAAATGATTGTTGAAAAATTTACTCCTTCTTTATACGCATCGCTGGGTATTTTTCTTCCTTTGATTGCTGTAAACTGTGCCATTATGGGTGGGTCGTTATTTATGCAGCAAAAAGCATTTAATAATATTGGCGAAGTTACTTCGTATGCGCTGGGTTCGGGTGTGGGTTGGTTGCTTGCCATTGTGGGTCTGGCTGCCATACGCGAAAAAATGGAGTATTCGGATGTGCCTGCACCACTGCGCGGTTTGGGAATCACATTTATCACTGTTGCGCTTATGGCTATGGCATTCATGTGTTTCTCTGGTCTGAAAATATAAAATTCTCAAGCTCTTTTTTTGTAAATTAAAAAGAATACTAATTAACATATATTCCGGTTCAACATTATCTTTCAGTTGAAAGTTTATTAGAAAGTGGATTTCAAAAAAAATTATGATATTAGCAATAAATTTAACAATGATGATCGCCAGTCTAATCGTATTTCTGGTGGTGATTTTGCTTTTGGTAATCATACTTATTGTTGCCAAACGTTATCTTGTGGCTTCGGGCGATGTTACCATTACCATTAACGGCGAGAAACAAGTGATTGTCCAGGCAGGGAGTACACTTTTAAACACTTTGTCGGGTCAAAGTATTTTTCTTCCATCGGCTTGTGGTGGCGGTGGTTCTTGCGCTCAGTGTAAATGCCAGATAGTTGAAGGTGGTGGCGAAATTCTACCTACCGAAACGGTTCATTTTACCCGCAAAGAAATAAAAAACAATTGGCGATTGGGTTGTCAGGTTAAAGTTAAAAACGATTTGTTGATTAAAATGGACGAATCGATTCTGGGTGTAAAAAAATGGGAATGTGAAGTGGTATCGAACTGCAATGTTGCCACTTTTATCAAAGAATTTATTGTAAAATTGCCCGAAGGCGAAAAATTGAACTTCACTCCCGGAGGTTACATACAAATTGATGTGCCAACATACGATTTGAAATTTTCGGATTTTGCTATTGAAGAACAATTTCGTGGCGATTGGGAAAAATTCAATATGTTCGATTTAGTTTGTAAAAACGAAGAAGAAACCATGCGGGCTTACTCCATGGCCAACTATCCGTCTGAAGGTAATATTGTAATGCTGAACGTGCGAATTGCTACTCCACCCTGGGATAATATAAACGGTTGGAGTAACCTAAAACCCGGAATATGCTCTTCATTTATTTTCAATCTTAAACCCGGCGATAAAGTCATGGTTTCGGGACCGTTTGGCGAATTTCATCCGATACTTGATTCGAGCAGTGAAATGCTTTATATTGGAGGAGGAGCAGGAATGGCGCCGCTTCGTTCGCACATATTACATTTGCTTACAACATTAAAAATCACTCATCGGAAAATTACTTACTGGTATGGAGCCCGTTCATCCAAAGAAGTTTTCTACGAACAGGATTTCAGAAAATTAGAAGCAGAATTTCCGAACTTTACGTTCAATATTGCACTAAGCGAACCTTTACCTGAGGATAACTGGACTGGCATGGTTGGTTTTATTCATCAGGTTATTCACGATGAATATTTGAGTAAACACGATGCTCCCGAAGATATTGAATACTATTTGTGCGGTCCAGGTCCAATGGCAAAAGCTGTAGAAAAAATGCTCTGGGATTTGGGCGTTCCACGCGAAATGTTGATGTTCGACGATTTCGGAGCTTAAAAATAGAATAAAAAAAGAGATGCTTAAACGTATCTCTTTTTTTATATCAAGTGGTATAAATGGTTAACCCATTTAGTGAAATATTATTAAAAGACTAACGGCTTTTACACCCAAAGGTTGTTTTATTGCCAAATAACCAATATGTTTGTGCAAAAAGTAAATTTAAATAATTGATTTATCAAAAGAAAAACAAGGGAATAAGGGAAGATTTTTTATTTTTTTTTCTTATGTTTTATCTGCGTTCCGATATCTATCGGAGCCGTTTTATCCGTTTAATCCGCGTTCCTATTCTTAAAAATTGAACCCACCTTAAACGTTATAGAGTCAATAATTTACTTCCGTTCAAAAATCGTGAAACTACCAAGTTTTATGCGAGGAGTTTTCCTAAACTCATAATTCGGACAGTGTTTCAATAGAAACTAATTTTTGCACAACTGCATAAATGGTAAGCCCTGAAACAGATTTAATACCCGTTTTATGCGAAAGATTTTTACGGTGAGTAATAACAGTATGTGTGCTGATGTATAATTTATCTGCAATTTCTTTGTTTGACATGCCGTTAGCTAAAAGTTTCAAAACATCGATTTCGCGTTTGCTGAGAGCTTCTTTTAATTCGTTTTGTCCATGTTGACTTAATTCGGTAAGCAGTTTGTTGATGGTTGTTATTATTGTACTTGACGCATCCGAAACAGTTATAGTAGCATCGAACATCTGAAGATGGCTTGGGTCGAAATGAGCATATATCAACCCGATGGATTTAAGATTAAATTGAGTTATAATCCCGCTGAAAGTTTTTGAATTGCTGAAAGTAAGTAGAGGATTAATAATAATAATTTCGTATTTTTTTTTCGCAAGTATCTGCTCAATATCTTCCAAAGAACTTTTAAAAGCAATTTGGCATTGAATTTCAGATTTTTGTAGTATTCCTGCCAATCCTTCCGACACAAGTGGCGAAGGCTCTACTACTATAATATTGATATTCCTGTTCATTTAGATTTGTGTAAATGTGATTCCATTTTTGCGACCAAAGGAATTAGAATCAAATCTTCAATTTGGGAATGGATATTCAAATCATATTCTAATTCGAAAAGACTAAGTATTAACTTTCTTCTCAACACCCGGTCCTCTTTATACGGAAGGTATTTTATCAAAAGACTTTTAAAATCATTCAGTTTTTCTTCAATATCATTGTGGTGTTCTTTATATTCTTTTACGGAATATTCGGGCTGTTGTCGTGTGTTTGCAACGTTGGTTATCCGACTATACAAATCAAGAATATATGGAAAAACAACTTTGTTCTCATAATTTAAATGGTCGGCAACTTCACTAAAATAATCGACAAAAAATTTGGGCACTAATGCCATTTCCTTGTGATCATTTGAATCGGACATTTGCTTTATGGTGCCGAGTATAGTCGGATAAATTTCTTCGGTGTAGAATTTATGGTTGTTTTTTAAGTAATTAATAATGGGTTGAGTATCTTTATAAGTCAGGGGTGTTTTTGGAGTGTATTGCACGCCATTGTACAGGTTTGCAAAAGTCAGAAAAAGTGCTGTGCTTAAATTATTTTCCTGACAAATTACTTCTACCGATTTGTCGTACACAGGTATATTGATACCAAAATGTTCGATTAAATGTAACAGATAAGGATTGTTCAGTAATACAACCGACATTTTTAGGTCGGGTGTAAGGTAAATATTGGTAGTTTGGTACATCTGGCTCAATTTATAAATATTTATCCAAACTGTGAATTCAGATTTTTCGGGTTACTCCATACGATGGAACACTTTCGTGTTTGTAAAGGTTTATGGCAGTTACTACAAAAGTATAGTAACCTTTATACTTTTGATTTATCTCTTTCAAATCAATACAGTTTTCGGTTGTACACAATACTATATTCGAAGGATCGTTCAAATCACCCACTTTCTTACCCTTGAATGCATAAACTACATAATATTTAATTTTACAACCGCCTTCTTCATTTACTGCATCCCACACTAAATATGCTTCGTTATGGTCTTTTAAGATTTTAATATTCTGTGGTTGAGCTGATGGTTCTCCGGCGATGTTTCTATTTACCGGACAAATGGCAGGATATTTATAAAAAGAATTCACAAGACTGTCGTTCAATCCCTGTAAATTTTTAACAAAAGTTTTTGCGCTGAAAAAAGCCACCCCATCAACCTGAGGATATTGTTGGTTCATTCTCATTTGTCTGATTAATTCATTGGGTGTTGTCCATGCTTTTATTTTGCCGTTTTCTAATGCCGAAGCGTAAAGTCCTATATATAAGTTCTTTCCGAATGAGTTTTCGCTCCACCATTTGACCAACACTTCGTAATCAGCCACTTTTTTACCTATTTCCCAGTAAAGTTGAGGCACCACATAATCAATAGTCCCTTCGTTGAGCCATTTCAGAATATCGGCATATAAATCATCGTAATTTTGAACTCCGGCACGAGTTGCCGAACCGCGCGGGTCAACATTGTCGTTACGCCATACGCCAAAAGGCGAAATACCAAACTCGACCCATGGTTTTATGCTTTTTATGGTTTGTTGAAGTTCCGAAATTATCAAATTCACATTATTTCTTCTCCAATCATCTTTCTGATTCGGACTGTAACCACGAGGATATCTTTTAAAACTCTCATCGTCGGGGAATTTTTCATTTGCAACTTTATACGGGTAAAAATAATCATCAAAATGAACCGCATCAACATCATAACGTTCAACTATATCTTCAACTACACGATTCAGAAACTCGCGTGTTTCGTCCAATCCGGGATCAAAGTAATACTTACCCCCATATTTAACAAATAAGTCTTTATTCTTATAATACAAATGATTTTTGTTGAGTAAATCAATATTTTCGTTATTGGTTACCCTGTATGGATTGAGCCAGACATGCACTTCGATGCATCTTTTATGTGCCTCATCAATAACAAATTGCAGGGGGTCATAAAATGGGTTGGGTTTAGTGCCCTGTTTTCCGGTGAGCCAGTTCGACCATGGTTCAAGGGCAGATGGATAGAATGCATCGGCAGTTGGTCTGATCTGAATAATTATGGTGTTAATTTTACTTGCTGACATTTGATCGAGTAATTTGCGCATTTCATCCCGCTGCTTTTGCGATGAAAGGTTGCGCTGACTGGGCCAGTCGATATTTGCCACCGAAGCAATCCATACAGCACGCATTTCACGCTTTTTATGTTGCGAAAAAACAGTTAAATTGCTGATTATAAAAATGCTAATTAATATTATTTTAAAACGCATAAAACTTTAAATGTTTATTAAGTTACAAAAATTTACTTCACAAAGATAATTAATAATTTTCCGATGAACAACCTTGGTATTAAAATACGAAGAAGTTTTCACTTCGGGCAGGCAATTATCATAATTTATGGTTAATTTTGCAGCGCAAAAACAATAGATAACACAAAAACAATAACAAAAATGAATAAACAACTTAAAATAGCTTTAGTTGCCCACGATAACCGTAAAGCTGATATGGTGGAATGGGCAGTGTATAATGCCGAAATGCTTTCGAAACACAAACTGATTTGTACGGGTACAACCGGAAGCCTGATTCTGAAAGCGTTTAAGGAAAAAGGCATTGAAGCAGATATGACCATTATGCACTCGGGTCCGCTTGGAGGCGATGCCGAAATTGCAGCGTTAGTAGTTCGAAAACAAATCAACTTAGCCGTTTTTCTGATTGATGATTTGAATGCGCAGCCCCATGAAGCCGATATACAAATGCTCTTACGCCAATGTCGCGTGCACAATATTCCCATTGCGTGCAATCGTTATAGTGCTGACCTTATGATTACAAGCACTTTATGGGATGTTGATACCTATATTCCCAAAGAACCAAGGTATATAAAATTCAAAAGACAATAACACTTTATTGCAGCTGATACTTCTGAACTTTTATGAAAAATGGCTCGAAATGGCTCTAATATCAAACTCTAAATGAAAATTCAGTCATACTATTTGACTATTTTTCAAACTAAAAATCCCCAAAAGTAGGTATTTTGAATAAGCTGAAGGAGTAGTAATTTTGTATCATTATTTTTAAAAAAATCAGATATGAAATCTACTCTTTTAAGCTTATCCATTTTATTCTTTTCTACTAATAGTTTTGCACAATCAGTCGCAAATGAAAATTTTCAGAATACTGCTGAAAAAATTATTAATTCCGATCAAAATCTAAGTATTGGTGGTTATGGAGAAGTGCACTATAATCAGACTATTAGCTCATCAACCCGAAATAATGCGACTTTAGATGTACACCGCATGGTCTTGTTTTTTGGTTATAATTTTTCAAAAAACACAAAATTTGTTACTGAAGTAGAAATGGAATATACCAAAGAACTTTGGGTTGAACAATTATTTTTACAACATAAAATAAATGAGTACGCAAGTTTAAGAGCCGGTCTTCTGCTAATACCAATGGGTATTATCAACGAGCACCACGAACCTACAACTTTTAATGGCGTGGAGCGACCGCTCATCGATAATAAACTTGCCCCGTCAACTTGGCGTGAAATAGGACTTGGTCTGACAGGAAATATTTTACCTTTATCTCTGAAGTATCAAGCATATTTAATCAATGGTTCAAGTAGTTACGATGGTAATACGGGTTTTTTCAACAGCGATAAAGGTATGCGCGATGGACGACAGAAAGGCTCCAAATCATACATGAGTACCCCCAATTTTACCGGCAAAATTGAATATTATGGTATTAGAGGACTTAATATTGGTTTTTCGGGATATGTTGGAAATTCACAGAGCAAACTTTACGATAAGTTAGACAAAAGTAATACGCATTTAAAAGCCAAGGCTGACTCATCGGTTGTCGGTATATCAATGATAGGATTGGACTCCCGATATAATATTAAAGGAATAGAGTTGCGAGGACAATTTTATTATACTGAGTTTTCGAACACTAAGCAATACAATCAGTTTACAAAAAAAGCAGATGTTCATAATAATTTAGCAAACAGCATGTTGGGTTATTATGTCGAAGCTGGATATAATGTGTTGCGCCCCTTTTCGAAGGCAAAAATGGAATTAATCCCTTTTATTCGTTTCCAGAATTATAATATGCAACTATCGGTAAATGATAATTTAACTGTAAATAATAAATATATTGGACAAATTATTACGACCGGATTAACGCTAAAGCTTGCCAAAGGTGCTGTTTTAAAAACAGATGTTGATTTTGCCAAAACTAAGGCAGATGCAAAATCAACAATTACACTGAATGCAGGGTTAGGCATATCGTTTTAACAGTAGTCAATGTTAGTCGATTAAATCTCTATTCTTCTTTACCTCGCTCTAATAACAAATTTTTACATTTAAGGGTGTCTTTTTTTGTTGTTAAATTCACTCTGCCAAAGGTTAAAATGATTTATTTATATTGAGTTATTAACCCTTAGAAAAAAACCATTTCGATTTTCCCTTATTTTTTTAACCGCCCTTAAACGAAATTGACTAATTATTTTAGTTTATCTGACCAAAAGAGATTTTTATAGTTATTATCAACTACAGAATTTATTTGATATACAATGAGAATATTAACAATATTTTTCAGCCTGTTGGTTCAAAGTCAACTGTGGGCAACAAGTCAGTTCAATTTGGAAAAAGCATTGAAAACAGAATTAAACCGGCAATTTAAAAGTAAATCATTTACAATTAGCGTGATAAATCTACCCGATAATATTGTTGTACAAGGGAAATTCTACAAAATAGATGTCTCCGAAGATCATAAATTAAAATATATTTACATCGGAAGGATAAATACTACCCGAGTGACTATTCAGGCGAATGATACGGACGATTATTTGGATTATTTCATTTTATATGACAGTTTGAAAACAGTGCGTCTTGTAAAGATTTACAAATTCAACTCATCGCATGGCGAAGGTGTAACATCACAAGGCTGGTTAAAACAATTTATCGGACATAATACTCAAAAGTCATTAAATGTGGGTAAAAATATTGATGCAATAGCCGGTGCAACTATTTCTGTTAATAAGTTAACCTTTGATATTCAGAGTAAAACCCGAATTTTAAATGATTTACGTGCTAAATAATTAATCTAACTGCTTATCCCTTTCGGTCAAGTTGAAGAAAATTTAACCACATTAGGCACAATAGAAATAATGCTTATGGCTTTATTATCAGGTCTTACATTTATAAAATACCGAGAGGTGTTTATCTATTGTGCTCTTTATTATCAGAGATAGTCTCTCTCTGAGAGAGACTATCTCTTTGAAATATTAAATATCAGAGTAATTTTGAATCAATTTTACCAAGGAACCTTTTCAATTGCTCTCATATCCAATTTTCCGTTATTTCCATCATAACCACGTGCTCCATTTAAACCATCTTGTTCGTTTCCACCTTGTCTGCCTTTAGGATTACCATCGCCGCCCGAGCCACCTCTTCCGCCCGAACCGCCCGTTCCTCCCCAGCCACCTGAACCTCCACCTACGTAAGTTTTAATCAGATTCAAATATTTTTTTGCTGCAATTGTATAATAAATCGTAATATAGCCCCCTTCTCCGCCTTCGCCCCCTATACCGCCATAACCGCCCGGTCCGCCAAAACCACCATCGCCACCTCGTCCCTGACGTTGAATCTGCTTTGTTATTTCTACTTTATATTCCTTGCCTGCAGTGTCCTTTTTTATGATCGTTTCTTTGATATATTCTGTAAAGTATTCGCCTTCATAACCCTTACCACCATTACCACCGTTTCCAGCATTACCACCCGAACCACCATTGCCACCCGAAGCGTGAATAGTGAAACTGCCACCATTTGGATTTAAAAGGTAATACTGAAGTTTTCTTCGGGTTAAATTATCAACAACAACGCGTATTAAAGGCTGGTTCAAAATACTATCAAAATATACATCGGTAAATACATTTATCTCATTGCCCCAAGCTCCGTTTGAGCCGTGCTCACCATCCTGACCCGCCTGTCCGTGATTTCCGGTTGAACCTGAAGAACCGCTGAAGCCACTTGAACCAAACATCCCTGAACTTCCGCTTCCGTTATAATTATAACGCTCTTTATAATCGAGTTGAATGTCAAATATATCGTGAATGGTTGTGTCTTTTTTTAACTGAACCAAAAATCCAGGTGTATGATCGGGATGATCAAAAACATCGGAACTGATTATAAATGCTCCATCATCATGTTTTCCGCCTTTGACTAAAACTTCGTACGATTTTAAAACTTTTCTGACTGCCGAAGTTGTCTCGTACAATATATCTTGGTCGTTGTCGTATATCACCTGCAATCCAAATTTCACTTTTGCTCCGGGAATTCTTTTGAATGAACTGATTGGAAAGATGATTATTTCTCTTTCGTAATTTAACCACAAGGTGTCGTAAAATACTTTTTCGAGCTGATATTTTGTGCTTATTTTAAAAGGGATAAATCGAAGTGTTTCTTCGGTATTTGTTTTCGAAATACTTAAAAAACCCTGTAAAAATTTTGCATTTTCCACTTCAACAATAAAATTATTCCATCGCAAGCTGCCTTTCAGAAGCCCTCTGGTATGTAGTATTTTGCCTTCTTCGGTAAAAACCACAAAACCTATTGTATGCAAGGTACCGGGTAGCAAAAGAGAGGTGTCGCAACGCAGGCTTATTTTTGCAGGATTTAAATCCTTTAATGTGCTTATTTTGTATTCTTTGGAAAGCACCTGAAAACTAATGAAATAAAGCAAAAAGGTCAGTGTTAATAGTTGGTTTTTCATAATGCCTTGTTTTGTTAACATACAGCATAAAATATGCCATTAATTCAGAAAAAATACCATTCAGCGGAACTAAAAATGCGCG
>JAURYY010000026.1 GCA_030653695.1 Paludibacter sp.
AAATTTAACAAATTAGATAGGTGCACCCCCTATTATTTTTATTCAGAAACACAAAAATCTGCATATCAATATATTAGAAAACAAAGATAAATAAACTAAGGTCAAAATAAGTGTACCATAGGTGTACTTACACAGATGTTACCAGCAAGCGTAAAAAGACAGAAACGACAGACATAAATTGAAACGTAAACCATTGTGAAAGGACAGAAAGAAAACAAAATATTGACAAGACCAGAAAGCCGACCCGATGTTTTTTATTTTTTTCCCAACGCACATTTTTTAAAAACAATTTTACCCAGCCGCACAAATGGCCCATTTGCTTTTGCCCCGACACACAAAGCCAATGCTTCTGCAAAATCAAAAGAGCCATTTTTTAGCCAACGCACCAAGAATAATTTGTACTTTGCGATTTAGATTATGACATACGAATCAGAGAAAATAACAAGAAAAAAAAGAATAGACCAACAGCTTAAAGCTACTGGTTGGCTCATTCTGCCTTACTCTGAAGGAATGGACTTATCGGGTTTGACAAATCATGCTATTGAAGAATTTCAGACTAATAATGGACCTGCCGACTATGTTTTAGTGGTGAATGGCAAATTACTTGGTGTTGTTGAAGCAAAAAAACTTGAAGTTGGTGCAGCTAATGTATTGGAGCAAGCAAAACGATATTCAAAAGGAGCAAACAAGACAATTGGAGAATGGAATCAATATCATGTTCCGTTTTTGTATTCTTCAAATGGTGAATTGATTTATTACTTGGATGCAAGAGATAATAAAAACCTGAGCCGCCAAATCTTTAGTTTCCATACACCAGAAGCAATGGAAACCTTATTCAATTCAAAACGAGAAACTGCTTTACAATGGCTAAAAGACAAGCCAATTAATAATCCATGGATAAGACCATATCAGAAAGAAGCAATACAAGCGTTTGAAAATAATTTAGAAGATGGAAAACGTTTGATGCTTTTAGCTATGGCAACAGGAACCGGAAAAACTTTCACAACGGTTAATCTTGTTTACCGAATGTTGGCTTCGGGTTATGCTAAGAGGATATTGTTTTTAGTTGACCGTAAATCATTGGCAGCACAAGCGGTAACTGCTTTTGCTTCGTTTGATACTCCTCGAAATATTAAGTTTAAAGACGAATACGAATTGTATTCTCAGCGTTTTAAAAAAGACGATTTTGAAGGTGAGGCATACGATCCAACGGTATTACCAAATTCATATTTAACCAATCCCGACGGCACAAAAACATTTCTTTATGTTTGCACCATTCAACGAATGGCAATAAACCTGTATGGCAAAATGGGAGCATTTGGCGATGATGAAGAAAGTGAAGATGATGCTGAAACTTTATCAATTCCTTCTCATGCCTTTGATTTAATTATTGCTGACGAGTGCCACAGAGGTTATACTTCAAAAGAAACCAATGTTTGGCGAAATGTTTTAAATCATTTTGACGCTGTAAAAGTTGGCTTGACCGCTACGCCTGCATCACATACTGTTGCCTATTTCAATAAACCAATTTTCAATTATCCCTTGCAACAAGCTATTGACGAAGGTTTTTTGGTGGACTATGATGCGGTTGCCATCAATTCGGAAGTGTTAATGAATGGTGCATTTTTGAAAGAAGGCGAACAAGTGGGAATGATTGACACAGAAACAGGCAGAGAACAAATTGACCAATTGGAGGACGAACGGGAATTTACATCAACAGAAATTGAAGAAAAGATTACTGCTCCCGACACCAACCAGAAAATAATTGAAGAACTTAAAAAATACGCTGACGAGTTTGAAAAGGAAAGAGGACGATTTCCCAAAACGTTGATTTTCGCTTCAAACGATATTCCTATGATTTCTCATGCCGACCGTTTGGTAAGTATCTGCAAAGCAGTGTTTAATCGTGGTGATGACTTTGTGGCAAAGATTACCGGAAGCCCAACAGTTGACCGACCTTTGAAAAAAATCAAAGAGTTTCGCAACCGACCAAATCCTAAAATTGTAGTTACTGTGGACATGTTAAGCACAGGCGTTGACATTCCCTCGTTGGAATATATCGTTTTTCTTCGGCCTGTAAAATCACGTATCCTTTGGGAACAGATGCTTGGCAGAGGAACACGTAAATGTGACGACATTGGAAAAACTCACTTTGTAATTTTCGATTGCTTCAATGGTACATTAATTAAATATTTTAAAGGTGCTAGTTACAACTTTAAGATTGACCCACCCGGAACGGACACCATAACGATTAAAGAACTGATTGAAAAAATATATAACAATGAAGACCGCAAAGCAAATGCAAAGCGGTTGAGTAAACGACTTCATCGCATTGAAAAAGATATGAGTGGAAATGCCCGTGATAAATTTGCAACGTATATTCCCAATGGAGACATGGGGCAATTTGCAGAACAAGTAGCTAAATTTTTTGACAAGTATAAATAATGGCAAAATCGTTACCCCAAATATTTGAAAGCTTCACTAGTGTGATGGAACTACTCCGAAACGAGCAGTTTCAAAAGCTATTGGTGGACTACGAAAGAGCCAAAAAGGTTTTCCTTGTTGGATATGAAGTGAAAGACGATGTTAGTTCAATGGTTTTGTTTGAAGCAGAAGGAAGATGTGGTTTGCAACCTGTTGATTATTTAATTGCTTTCTCTGAATTTGTGAAAAGAAAAGAAAATGAAATTGCTGCAATTGCAATCTTACTAAACAAGCCGAAAGACTGGAACACCAACGCATTGAACGAACTGAAACAAAAACTGAAAGAAAGCAATTACGATGAAGCAAATTTGCAAAAGGCTCATAAAATTGTGTACCACAAAGACACTGTTGATATTATAAGCATGGTAAAACATGCAGCAAAAGAAACCGAACCTTTGTTAAGCCCAGATGAAAGGGTAAACCAAGCCATAGAGAAAGTAACAGCAGGCAAGAAATTGAATGAAGAACAACAGAAATGGATGGAATACATTAAAGAACATCTAAAACAAAACATGACTTTAGACGAAGAAGATTTGAAAGAATTGCCTGTATTTACTGACAGAGGCGGATTAACGAAATTCAAAAAAGTTTTTGCAAACGAGTACGAAAAAATTATTAACGAAATAAATTTGGCAATAGCCGCATAATATGAGTGATGTAGTAAACAAATTGTGGGGCTTTTGCCACACGCTTAGGCACGAGGGGATTGATTACAACGATTATATAGAGCAACTTTCTTTTTTGCTTTTTCTAAAAATGGCAGACGAAAAAGAGGTGCATCTTACCGAAAAATATAACTGGCAAGCACTTAAAAATTTAAGCGGTGGCGATTTGATGGACCACTATACCGATTCATTAAAAGAATTGGCTAAAGAACCCGGATTGCTTGGCGAAATCTTTACTCAGGCACAAAACCGTTTCAACAATCCGGTAAGTTTAAAAAAATTGCTAAACCTGATTGAAGAGGACGAATGGACTTCGATGGATGTTGATGTAAAAGGAGCAGCATTTGAAGGACTTCTGGAAAAAGCAGCCAGTGAAGGGAAAAAAGGTGCAGGTCAATATTTTACACCACGACCATTAATACAAAGCATGGTTCGTTTAATGAAACCCGACCCAAGAAGCCTGCCTGCCGATAGGCAGGGAAAAAATACATTTACCATTTCTGACCCCGCATGTGGTACAGGCGGTTTTTTAGTTTGTGCTTACGAATGGCTTTTGAACGAATGCAAAGGAGCTTTTCCTCGTGAAGATGTAAAACGAATTCGCGAAAACACTTATCACGGTCAAGAATTGGTTGCCAGACCAAGGCGTTTGGCTTTGATGAATATGTATTTGCATGGCGTTACACCAAAAATAAAATTAGGCGATACCATTTATAATACTCCAGGCAGCGACCGTTTTGATGTGGTTTTGGCAAATCCTCCATTTGGTACAAAGGGAGCAAACCAAGTTCCAGAACGTGCTGATTTTACGGTAGAAACCAGCAACAAACAGCTCAATTTTGTACAACACATAATGAGTACGCTAAAAACTGGCGGTCGTGCTGCAATTGTGTTGCCCGACAATGTATTGTTTGAAGATAAAGCAGGGGAAGTTTTTGAAATTCTGATGCAAGATTGCAACCTGCACACCATTATCCGCTTACCAAGAGGAACATTTACACCCTATGCACAAGGGGTAAAAGCGAATGTTATTTTTCTGCAAAAAGGTTTGCCAACCGAAAAAGTATGGATTTATGACAACCGTAGCAACATTGAAGGCATAACAAAAAAAGACCGACCGCTTACCGAGAAACATTTTGCCGATTTTGAACAATACTACGGCACCGACCCCAACGGAAAAAGCCCACGTGCCGACCAAGGTGAAACTGGGCGATTCCGCTCATTTACCATTGATGAAATTAAAAAGCGAAATTACAAACTCGATATTACCTGGCTGAAAGACGACAGTATTGAAGATGCCAACAGTCTGCCTGAACCCAACGACCTTGCAACAGAAGCAATTGCCGAACTGGAAGCCGTAGTTGACGATTTGAAGGAAATATTACACTGTCTGAACCATGATGAAAAGGATTAATAGATTACCATGATGCTATACGAAGACTTAACAAAGAGAATAATTGCAGCAGCAATGAAAGTTCATTCCGCTTTGGGAAATGGATTTCAGGAAGTAATTTACCAGCGGGCCCTGGAATTGGAAATGCCATTCGAAAACTTATCCTTTCAGAGAGAAATGGAAATGCCGGTTTATTATCGCAATGTGCAAATAGGGACAAGAAGAGTTGACTTTTTTGTAGAAGAAAAAATAATGGTTGAACTTAAAGCAATCATTAAACTTGAAGATGTTCATTTAGCTCAGGCAATGAATTATTTGGAAGCATATAAAATGGAAATAGGATTGCTGATAAACTTTGGTGCAAAAAGTTTAGAGTTTAAAAGAGTGCATAACAACAAACTAATCAAGTAATCATTAAATCAAGAAAATCAAGGTTCAGACAATTGAAAGCAATGGAGAATAAAATACCAAAAAATTGGGTTGAGTGCAGATTTGGCGATGTAGCCAAAATCCACAATGGATATGCCTTTGCAACAAAAGATTTTAGAAGAGATAAAGGTGTTCCTCTTATCAAACAATCACAATTAAATGGTGATAAAGTTGACTTGACTAAGTGTGTTTATCTGGATGAAATTTTCTTAGAAACAAAGAAAGATTTCGTTTTAAAAAAAGGCGATGTGCTTATTGGAATGTCAGGTTCTGTAGGTAAAATGTGCCTTTATGATTTAGATTTTTCTGCATTACAAAATCAACGAACAGGCAAAGCGGTTCCTTATAGTGAAACACTTTTAAACAAAAAACTATTTTGGTATTTCCTTTCTACAATTGAAAGAATTTTACTTGAAAAAGGAAAAGGTTTAGGTGTTGCAAATGTGAGTGCAGATGACATAGAAGATTTAGTTTTTAATCTTCCCCCTCTTCCCGAGCAACACCGCATTGTAGCCAAATTAGATGCTGTAATGCAAAAAGTAGAAAGCAACAAACAACGCTTAGAAAAAATACCCAAACTGCTCAAACGCTTTAGGCAATCGGTTTTGGCTGCTGCTGTGAGTGGAAGGTTGACTAACAAAATTGAAGACGATAATTTGCCTGAAAGTTGGAAAATTCAATACGGCAAAGATGTTTTTGAATTTATAACAAGTGGTTCAAGAGGCTGGGCAGAATATTATTCAGAAGTGGGTAAGCTATTTATTAGAGTTACAAACTTGGATTTTGATACTATAAAGATTAATACAATCCCAGATAAAAATAAATACGTTACTCCACCACAAAATGCTGAAGGAACTAGAACAAAAGTTAAAGTTGGAGATGTATTGATTTCAATTACTGGTGATGTTGGAATGGTAGGTTTAGTAGAAAATAACATGGAAGAAGCATATATCAATCAGCATGTTTGCCTAGCAAGACCTAAAAAGGGTTCCTATTCTAAATACATTGCATATTACATTTCGGCAATGAACGGAGGAAGAAAATACTTTGATGAAGTTAAAAAAGGAGCAACCAAATCAGGTTTAGTCCTTGGGGATATTAAAGAATTGCCTATTCCTTTTCCACCACTCGAAGAACAAAAAGAAATCGTCCGCAGAGTAGAACAACTTTTTGCCTTTGCCGATAAAATAGAAGCCCGCTACTCCAAAGCCAAAAACATTTTGGATAAACTACCCCAAAGCATTTTGGCAAAAGCATTTCGTGGCGAGTTGGTGGCACAAGACCCAAACGATGAACCTGCAAGTGTATTGCTGGAAAGAATAAAAGCAGAGAAAGAAAAATTGGCAGCAGAAAAGAAAGGCAAGAAAACAAAGGCTTATTCCATTGAGGAAAAACCTTTGAAGATTGCAGCGGAGAAAAAGGTAAAATATAAGAAAGTAAAGAAATAGAGATATGAATCAAAATTTTCAAAAAGAGCAATTTCGCTTAGCAGCCGTTCTATATGCCGACAATAACTATGAAGTAGCACCTAAAACAATTATTAAAAAAGTAATTGAGTCGGCATTGGTAAGCAATGGCAATAAGGCTATTAATCTGCATATTTTAATTGACTTCATCCATGCTAATTATAATTTAATATTTGATGAACAGGAAATTAAAGGCATTGTTACAAGCGAGAAGGAAGAAGGTTTTTCAATAAATGAAAAAGGAGAAGAAACGATTGTTTGTTTGACAGAAAAAAGAAAGCAAACTATTGAATCTAAACTATCAAATAAAACGATAGATTTTTTTATTTGTGAATTTGAAAAACAAAAAGAAACCCTTGTGACTGGTAGCGATGCCAAAGCAATAATCTATCGCTTTTTATATGAACTTTTGAGTACAAATATTGAAAGCTTTAAAAAACTACTCGACAGCAAGAAAAAAATTGAAGAGTTGATAAATGTTGAATCAAATGCATATTCTCCAGTTGAACGTGAAATAATTAATGAATTTCTAAGCTGGGATAATAACGAAAAGAATAAAGCAATTTTCGACATAGCCAGTTACGCTTTGGAATTTTGCATGATTTCAAATAATGGAGGAGGCTCACATCTTCAACTTAACAACCTAAAGAATAAAACATTTTACCTTGATACAAATGTTATTTTTAGGGCATTAGGGATAAACGGTATTAATAGGCAAAACAGAACAAATACTTTCCTGAAGAAATTTATTGAGGCAAGCACTTTGCTTGTTGTTTCAAAGTTTAGTGAAACGGAATTTAAGGATACTATAATTTATTATCTTGATAAGTTAAAAAGAACGCCTTTAAATCGCAGGTTAAATCCTTAAATCTTTCAAGAGAAATACTTTAAAAGTTTTTCCGATGTTTACGATTTTTATTATAAATGGCGTGCAGGTAAGGTTAATGATAGTATAGAATTATTTGAAGCGTATATCTTTAGTTTATTTGAAAAATTTAAAACCGATTTCAAAATATCATCAGATTATAAAATTCCATTTGATGAGAAAGATGAGAAAACTGAAAAGATAATTAATGAGCTTTCATCAAGTATCTGCTCTTATAAAAACGCAGATGGATCTAACCATGGTGTAAATGGCGACAACATAGATGCTTTAAATGTTCTGCTTGTAGAAACTAAGAGGGAAGGTAAAAATTCAAATATTTTTGAAACGAAACTTTTCATTATTTCAACTGACCAGTCTTTGAGACGCTGGGATTATTACAGAAATTCAGTTACCCCAATTATAATGCTGCCAAGCCAGTGGTTGAGTCTTTTACTTCGCTACATCAATCGCTCTGATGATGATTTTAAAAGCTTTGTCAGTTTTTTGAATCTTCCAAGTGGTGAAGCTCAAATTGACAGTGAAAAACTTCATGTGGTATTGAAAGGAATAAGTGAAATGACCGAGAACTTTGAGCAACAAAGATTTTTGGTTCAATCTATGGTTCAAAAGAAATTTGAGGGCATATTAGAAAAGGGATTACAAGATGATGAAATTCTTATTAGAACAAAAGCATACGCAAAAACAGAGCTTGAGAAAAAAGTTGATGAGATTGTAATCAAACATGATAACTTAAAATCAGAACTTGAAACCCATAAAGAAAATACTTCAAAAGAGATTGGAGGTCTAAAAGATAGGACTTCTGACCAAGCAAAAATCATTTCAGACAAGGACAAAGAGAATAAAGAACTAAAAGTAGCTCTACAAATAAAGCACGTAAATGAAGAATTATTCAGTTGGAAGCGTCCCGCATATTGGCTTTTGCCTATAATTGTTCTTGTTTTACTGTTTTACTATTTTCAACTATTTCATACAGACTGGGAATATAATTTTGTCCAAAAATTGGTTAATTTTATAGATAGCAATCCAAGTGAGACAAGGCGTGATTTAATGAAAGGTATCAATGGAACATTGGCCATAGGGGTTGGGACTCTAATTTATTTTTGTTGGTGTAGATTAATCTCAAAAGGTAAGAAGAAAGAGAAAATAAAATCAATTAAGGGAAATATGCCAAATGAATTTATTTAGCCGGCCCAATTTGCAAGCACATTGCCAAAGCCCCACGAGCCAACGCTACAACCAAAGCTTTGTCAAAGAGCTTGCAAAACCAACGCTAAAGAAAAATTGTTTTTAAAAAATTTCCCGACACTTAAAAAAAAATTAAAAACGCAAACACACAAGCCGACACAGACAAGAAAGCAGTATGACAATGATAGAAAAGTACAATATTGACATTTGTTTAAATCTACAATGACGACACTTATCAAACATACGTGCCATAATTGTCAAGCCGATTTGCACAAAACAACAGACAGACAACACGGCACTAATGCCCATCGCCATTAAAATCTGTAGTATATAGTTTTAAAAACCTGTTTTTTGTTTTCGATAAAAAAGGTGTCCTGAATAGTTCCTCGCCCCATTTGCTTGTTTTTGATACTGATATTTGCTTGTTCAAATAAAACTGCGACTTATTTAATGATAATTGCATAATATCCAATTTTCCATTTGCATCAAAATCTCCGATCTGTTGACTCATAACTCCTTCATCAATATCTACCTGCATATCGGAAAGCTTTACTGCATTTAATGACAGACCTGTACTTGATTCATAAAAAACCTCGACAAATTGTTGTGATGATAAATAATATTCAAGCTCAAATGGTCTTCTGTCATTTACGTTTGGTATAATATTCTTGCGTCCCGAAGACTCATTAATTGATATTCCGGCTTTCGTGCAATTTTAAGAGTTAGCATATACAAACAGGTCATCATTGTTAATGATTGATGGTGTTGCCAGGCATTAATTCATTTTACACCGAAAACAATAGCGTTGTTGGTCAGGTTTTCAAAAGTTGGAATTGTTTGCTAATATTGCAAATAAAATATGAAA
>JAURYY010000030.1 GCA_030653695.1 Paludibacter sp.
ACTGTAAAATCCTGAGCATAAATACAAATAGGAGCACCACTTATTGTTCCGGTTCCGGTTATCACACCATCGCCCGCCAATACTTTGCTTTCCATCCCGAAATTTGTTTCTTCATGTTCTACAAAAAGATCGTATTCATAAAATGAATTCACATCTAACAATGCAAGAATACGTTCGCGGGCAGTCATTTTGCCCATTGCTACTTGTTTTTGGATGGCTTTGTCTCCACCGCCCTTTTCAACAATAGCTTTCTTTTTACGTAATGCCAGAATGTTTTTCTTTAATGTCATAAATATTTTTTTTAATTGAAATTAGGGTGTTTTTCGTAAATAATAATTACAAAGATAGGTATTGAAATACTGCACAAAAATAGCACTAAAATTGTAAAATTGTGCAGGTTTTGTAAAAAGATATTCATTTACATTTTTAAACTTTTATTTTTCAGATGTTTAATAATCTTGTTTTTTGTTGTGTTAAAACCGGACGTAAATTCATTCGAATCAATATTTTCGAGGTAAGCCATTATTTCGGGGATAAATCCGGGTTCTTTTTCGGAGAGTTTACACAAGATTTTCATCGAAAGTACCTGATGCGAAACATCGGAACGGGTAGAAAGCATCAATTCAAACAACTTGTTTATCAACTCAACTGATAAATGATCAGGAATGCTTCAATTATTCATCAAAGACAGAAAAGAACGCAATTTACCATTGTGATGTTCCTGTGGAATAGCATCAAGAATTTTATTTTTTTTCAGTTCAGTAAAATATTCAGGGTGTTTTCTGCTGATTTTATCGCAAGCCCAACCTGCCCGCCAGGCAATATCTTTATCTTGATCGAACATCAAGGTATATAACTCTTCAAACAAATCAGAATTTCCAATTACATGTTGAATTAAAATATCAATATAACCCAAAGAAGCAGGATTTTTAAGCTGTTCACGTAAATTCATGATGCTTCAAAATTTATGAAAATTGTAAAAACAAAGTCTGAAGTTCCCTGTAAAATTTATTAATTACCTGAATATAATATCTTTAATCACTTCGGTGCCAACATGTTTATTCAGTGAATTTTTAATTTCTTCGCGCGACAGAAATAAGTCGTGGCGTAAAACAGAAGAAGAAAGTGCAACATACAGCACTTTTCTGTTAATTACAAGTTCAGTGGTATATTGCATAATATTACCGCCTAATATCACTGACCAAGCATCAATTAATCTTTTCTCGTACAGTTGTTTGTCCAAATGGTTTGCTTTCAACACCTGACCGATAACATCGCGCAGCAATTCAGTATTTTTTTTTCTCATTTTATCGTCTCAGTTTCAATACCTGAGCAACCTTTGCACTTTGAGTGTAAGGCATATTATTCAGTTTATACAATGACTCCAACTGAACACCATAATCCTGCGAAATGCTGTACATTGATTCTCCATCGCGTACTACATGAAGCGGATATTGTTTGGCGGCGATACGTTTTTTGGTTTGAAGATACACTTTCGATCCTGCCGACAACTGGGTATCGGGCATAACATCATTAAAACCCCTTAACCTGTCTTCATCCATGTTAAATTCATCGGCAATACTACCATGTGTATCATCGATAACAGCCACAACATAACGTATTCCGTTGTTTTTGAATATTTTATGATAAATAACTGCATTGATTGATCCCATAGATTTCTGTTCTTGAGTTTCCTTGTTGCTTGCAGTAATTATATCTGCTTTTTTCTGAATCAGATCGTATTGATGCAGATTGTAGTTTTCAATAAGTGAAATTAGTTTGTATGCGTACGTTGGGTCGGTGGCATAACCGGCTTTTTTCAAACCGTATGCCCAACCTTGATAATCGGTTTTTTCCAATTCGAATAATGAGTTATACCAATTTCGGTTTTTGATAAATAACGAATGGTCTTCGTACGAATCAATAACTTTATCATACTTTCTGAAACAATCGTTTTTGGTATCATCCTCCTTATAAACTCTTTTGCCTTGCCATTCGGCACATTTAATTCCGAAATGATTGTTCGAATTCAGTGCTAACCAGCTTTGTCCGGCTGAAGATTCAAGTAATCCCTGAGCTAAAATAATACTCGCGGGGATACCAAATTCCGATTGTTGCTTCAAGGCAAGCGAATAATATTTTTCAATATAATTCTGATACGTTTTATTTAGTGGCTGAGCATTTGTCAATGTGCTGAATAACAGCATAATTAATGCAGGAACAAAGAATTTATTTTTATTGTACATGGATTGAAATGATTATTTATTTACTACAAAATTATAACAAATTTACAAAATAAAAGGTTATGAATTAATAATTTTATATTTTTGCAATCAATTATTTTGTGATTTTGCACTAAAAAAATATTTAAAGTACTAACAATCAATTAAAACACATAAAAATATGTACCAAAAAATTATTGAAACCAAAATAACGCAGTGTAATTACAATGAATTGAGCGAAGAATATAAGAAATTGGTGGAAACAGCAAAAAATCAAGTTGAAAAAGCTTACGCACCTTATTCGAAATTTCATGTGGGAGCAGCCGTTCAACTTGAAAATGGAGAAGTTTTCGCCGCCAGTAATCAAGAAAATTCAGCATATCCTTCGGGACTTTGTGCCGAACGTGTTGCTATGTTTTTTGCAAATGCTCAATATCCCGAAACACCGGTTCGAACGTTGGCAATTGCAGCTTTCACAAACGGCAATTTTTTGA
This sequence comes from Paludibacter sp., assembly GCA_030653695.1. GTDB lineage: Bacteria > Bacteroidota > Bacteroidia > Bacteroidales > Paludibacteraceae > Paludibacter. The sequence continues at coordinate 2,717 of JAURYY010000030.1, forward strand.
AATCTCCAATTAGTCCTTGCGGAGCATGTCGCCAAGTATTATTAGAAACGGAAGCCCGATTTGAAAAGAACATTGCAACAATATTATATGGCTCCGAACAGATCTATATCATTGATAATGTGAAACAAATGCTGCCGCTTTGTTTCGAGAAAAGCAGTTTAGATATAAAAACAGATTAAAAAAGCCATCAATTTATATTTTATTTTATTGATTAATCGAAAATTTTGATTAACTTGCGGAAAAATTTTGAAAAAAACTTTAAACTCATGCATATATGAAAAAAATAAAATTTGAAATAGAATATACACTCAAAAAAGGATCATTACCTATTTTGTGGAATTCGATAAGTACACCTTTGGGTCTTTCAGAATGGTTTTCGGATGGAGTTACAGTGGTTGAT
>JAURYY010000090.1 GCA_030653695.1 Paludibacter sp.
CCCGTCCCGATAGCTATCGGGAATCGGGACGGGATAAATGGTAAATAAAAAAATAATTATGTCTGAATTTAATAAATTTGAAGAAATAAGCGATAGTCTGAAGCAGTACCTGATGTTGAATTACGAAATTGTAAAACTGCAGGCAACCGAACGTGCTTCAGTAATTGGCTCGTCATTAGTCAGCTCGCTTGTAGTGGGGATTTCAGCCTTTTTGTTTGTGTTCACACTGAGTATCGGGCTTGGTTTTTACCTTTCGGCTTTGCTGGGCGATGCGTATTCGGGTTTTGCCATCATTGCCGCATTTTATTTCCTGCTTGCAGTAGTACTCTTTATCGGACGTAAAAAAATAATAGAGAAACCATTGCGCGATAAAATTATCAAAAAACTCCTCGAAAATTAAATGCTAAAATATACCTTTAAATGGAAAACACAACTATTAAAAACCATGCGGAACTATTACAGCGTATTGAGGTATTAAAAACAGACAGGAACTACAGGAAAGAAGAACTTAGATTTACGTTCAATAAATTGGTATCATTGCTCGATTTAATATCGATATTTAAAAAAACACCTGAAAAAGAACAACCCATCGATATTGTCAAAACAGGAGTAAATATGGCTATTAATTTAATTGTTGATCTGATATTTGGAAAACATCGAAGTATTAAAGGTTATTTAAGTTCCGTATTAGTCGAGAAATTTACAACAATATTAATTGATAATAATTTGATCAATATAATTTCAGGAATCAACTCGTTTTTCCATCGAAACAAGAAACAGTAACCTTTTTCTAATAACCAGTAATCACAAAAACCAATAAAAAATAAATGAAATGAAATCAACAACTTTAAAATCAGCAATCTTGTCAGTTATTATCGTAATGGGTATGACCAACTGTAACAATTCGGCAAAACAAAAAGCAGAAAAACTCGAAAATGCGCAAGAAAACCTGAATGTTGCAGAACAAGCACTTCAGCAGGCAGTAATTGACTCAACCAATGAATTTACCCGTTACAAAATGGAATCGGAAGCAAAACTGAAAGCAAACGACCAGAAAATTGCCGAACTGAAAGCCACTATGCAAGCCGAAAAAGCTGACATAAAGGTAAAATACGAAAACCAGATGATTGAACTTGAAAAAAAGAATCAAGCACTGAAAGTTAGCATAACCGACTACAAAGAAAGTGATGTTAACAAATGGGAAAAATTCAAAGAGAGTTTCAACAGAGATTTAGATTCACTTGGGAAAGCAATTTCAAGAATATCAATAAAGAAATAAGGACTCAACCGTTTAGTAACTATAATAATGAAAACAAAGAATTTCGGATGGACCGGACTTGCCTTAATAGCGAGCATCATAATGATTTTTTCTTTTAGTTCCTGTACATACAAAACTCATTTTTTGACTTCGTCAGTTGTACCGGCAGCTCAGGGAACTGTGCAAATTAAGATTGATGCCAATAAAAATTATGTAATTAAAATTAAGTTGTCAAATTTAGCTCCTTCTACCAGACTTTCTCCTCCAAAAGAAGCTTATGTAGTATGGTTGGTAACAGTTGGTAAAGTAGCCAAAAATCTTGGAAAACTCAACAGTACGACTAATTTTATGTCTAAAAATTTAGATGCGTCTTTCGAAACAGTTTCAGGGTTGAAGCCGGTTAAAATTATAATTACAGCCGAAAATGATGTAAATGTTCAGTATTCTACCTTTTCGGATTTAATCCTGACCACTGATTATATGAAGATAAAAGACAGATAATAATATAAATTAAGTGAAACGAATTTAGTATCAGCCAGATTCCTCGTTTCCTTGTCTCCTCGTTTCCTTGTTTCGTCATATACTAATCATTAAAAAATAAATGAAATGAAAACAACCAAAATTACTTTTCTTGCTTATCTGACAAGTTTTATTGTGATACTTTCGTTAAGCTCATGTGCAGTGAAAGCCCGCTTTCTGACTTCAATAATTGTTCCTGCAGCACAGGGTACAGTTCAGATTAAGATTGATGACAATAAAAATTATCTCATAAAAATTAAATTGTCTAATTTAGCACCATCCACCAGACTTTCTCCTCCAAAAGAAGCTTATGTGGTTTGGTTGATAACAGATAATAACAACGCCAAAAATTTAGGACAACTCAACAGTACGACTAATTTTATGTCTAAAAATTTAGATGCGACTTTCGAAACTGTATCTGCTTTTAAACCATTTAAAATTATTATTACTGCCGAAAATGATATAAGTATTCAGTATCCTTCATTTTCGGAAATAATTCTGACAACAGGTAATTTGAATGTGAAAGACAGATAATGAACATTTACCATTTACCATTTACCATTAAAAAAAAACTATCATGAAAAAACTAATTATTGCTCTTTCTCTCGTTTTAATTGCCACCTTTGCATTTAGTCAGAACCCCCTAAACAGGAGATATAATCAATTGAACGTGGGTGTCGGACTGTCAGGTTGGGGAATTCCGTTGTACATAGGTTTCGATCATTATGTTGCGCGCGATTTGTCTCTTGGAGGCGAATTATCATATCGTGCGTACAACGAAAATTGGAAAGATAATTATTACAATCATAACATTACGGGCATTTCGGGTAATCTTAATTATCACTTCAACAGTCTGCTTGGTATTTCGACTCATTGGGATTTATATGCAGGTGCCAATGTCGGGTTCTTTATATGGACATCGCCCGATGGTTATACCGGAAGCCACAGTTCGGGCTTAGGTCTTGGCGGTCAACTCGGTGTGAGATATTACTTTTCAAACAGAGTGGGTATTAATCTCGAATTTGGAGGCGGAAATGCATTTTCGGGTGGAAAACTTGGTTTGACATTCCCTTTGTAAAAATAATTTGAAGATATGAAGATTTAAAGATGTGAAAATGTGAAGATGTGAAAATGAAATGATTTGATGATTTGAAAAATATTAATTATAGGCTTCTCTCTCATATTAACTCATTGCACATTATCACATTATCACATTGGCACATTATCACATTAACACGTCATGAACGACACCTTGAAACTTCCCCCTTATGCAAAAGCAGCACTTTTCTGTGTTGGCATCTATGTTTTTGTTTCCATGTTGTACATTGGCAGGGATATTATTGTCCCGCTTCTATTCGGAACCATCATTGCCATTTTGCTTCATCCGGTAGTCAATTTTTTTGTACGTCATAAATTTAACCGTATTTTAGCCATAATCATTACCTTATTGCTTTCATTTATAATAATTGCTGCATTTGGTCTTTTTATGATTTCACAGATGAGCAGATTCAGTGAATCGTGGCCAATTTTTGTCGATAAATTCACCCATCTTTTAAATCAGGCAATCAATTGGGCTCCGGGATATTTTGATATTAGTATTGAGAAAGTGAATGAGGTGATCATCAGACTAAAGACGGAATTACTCAATATAAGCAGTTCGTTTATCGGACAAACCATTGTTTCGGTGGGCAACGGAGTAGTTGTCATGTTGTTAATTCCCGTTTATGTGTTTTTGTTGCTATTTTACCATCCATTATTAATCGACTTTGTTTATAAGCTGTTCGGCGATGAAAGTCAAGGTAAAGTGAAAGAGATAGTTACACAAACAAAATCGGTTGTTCAACGTTATTTAGTGGGGATATTTATCGAAACGATGATAATTGCGACACTCAATTCAATTGGATTATTGATACTTGGTATCGATTACGCCATTCTGATCGGAATTCTGGGCGCATTACTTAACCTGATTCCATATATCGGTGGTATTGTCGCAGTGGGATTATACATGATGATAGCACTCGTAACCAAAGATTCGAGTTGGTTTGCGTTGTATGTCTTAGTCATGTTTATGTTCATTCAATTAATTGATAATAATTACATTGTCCCAAAAATTGTAGCCTCTAAAGTCCGCATTAATGCACTTGTTTCCATCATCATTGTTCTTGCCGGCGGTGCTTTGTGGGGAGTTTCGGGTATGTTCCTGTCTATTCCGCTTATTGCTATAATAAAAGTAATCTGCGACCACATCGAACCATTGAAGCCATTTGGTTTCTTGCTTGGCGACACCATGCCAGAGATTGTTATTTTTAAAATAAAAGGTAAAAAAAAGTAAATTACTCATTTGTCTTTGCTCTTTTATCTTCTTCAATCAGTAAAATATGCAACTATTTCAGCGAAATATGTAACACAAACCAACGAAATAAATCTCACCTTTGTACAATTGCAATAATTCCATTGCGACATAAATAATTACTACAATGAAAAAAATCTACTTTATATTGTAACAGCTGTTGCACTATTATTTCTTTTTTCTGAATCAGGTTTTGCAAAAGAAAATCCCACGCTGGGATCTGCAGCAAATTTTGTTCTTTTCACTTCGAATGGACCGGTAAGTAACGTTGGAGCGAGCGATCTGAACGGTTTTATCGGTACCAATGGCGGTGGTGCAAGCACTAATTTTGCAATCACTACCGGTACTTACGAAATTCACGATGGAGATGCCGTAAGCATTCAGGCGTCAAATGATTTATTGGTTGTATATAATCAGTTAAATGCCGCCATACATACAGGTGTGCTTTTGCCGGGTTTAGGAGGTGGTCAGGAATTGAACCCGGGAGTTTACACCATAAACGCAGCAACTACTTTAACCACTACTTTAATTTTAAATGGACAGGGAGATACCAAAGCTGAATTTATTTTTAAAATCGGGGGTGCATTTTCAACTGCAGCTTCATCGCAGGTTGTTTTAATAAATGGAGCCAATACCTGTAATATTTACTGGAAAGTTGAAGGTATGGTCAGCATGGCTACCGGAACTATAATGAAAGGAACTGTAATTGCCAATAATGCAGCCATTGATCTTGGTTCGGGCGTTCATCTCGAAGGAAGAGCTTTATCGACTGATGGTGCTATCACTATTTACAACACTACCGCTTTTGTTCCCGATTGCAGTTATATGCTTACATCGGTTATCAATAATAAAACAGGTTCAATGGCTACATTTTCACCCAACCCAATGAGAGGTTCAGTGGTGGTTACGCTTGCCGGTGCTTCGGCTGCAAATCACAGTCAGCTGAGAATATATAATGCTTTGGGTAAAATGATTGCAAACAAAATCATCACGAACGCAACAACAACTGTTGAAACCAATTTCCCAACGGGAATTTATTATTACAAACTTACGGGCATTGATAATAAAGTTCAAACCGGAAAACTTATATCGAAATAAAAGACAAAAGAAGAAAAAAGAACAAAGAAAAAGGATCAAAAACTACATGTAATTTTTATACAAAATTAGAAGTGTAAGTTCGATTGGATATTAACTCAACTTTCGCAAGTAGTATAACTACTTGATTTTTATAAAAATAGCAGCATATTTATTTTGATATGTCGCTGAATTTCAGTAACTTTGTGTCGCCAAACAAAAAAAAACAATATGCTGCGCAACAAAGATACAACAATACTTTCAGAGATAAATGGCTTTTTTACTACTAGTGAAAAAGCGATTGTGAGCATTTTCAGGGTACTTCATTCAATGCAGGTGTCTGAAAAGCTATTTTTCAAAAACGATGCCTGTAATGTCAAGTATCGCAGTATCGATAAATTGATATTATTGTTAC
>JAURYY010000103.1 GCA_030653695.1 Paludibacter sp.
CACGCAATTGTTCAGTACAGGTTTCAATTGTAGCAGCCAATAAATTTTCAATATCCTGCTTTGGAAGATTCATTTTTAATGCAATTTTAGCAATAAGTTCTTTGTGATTCATGGTGGTATATTTCGTGTTTCTCGTTTCGGATTTCGGATTTCTCGTTTCGGGTTTCGGGTTTTCGGCTCCACGCTTCTCACTCCTCACTCCTCTATTCATCATCTTCCATACAAGTCAAACTCACCGGCATCCACAATTTCGGTTTGGTAAAAATCACCGATTTTAACACCTTCAGTCGAAATTGGAATTAATACTTCGGGATCAACTTCAGGCGAATCAAACTCAGTTCTTCCAATGTAGTTTTCTCCTTCCACTCTGTCTATCATTACTTTCATGGCTGCACCAATTTTTAACTGGTTTATTTCAGATGAAATTTTTTGCTGCAATTCCATAACTTGGTTCAGCCTTTGCTGCTTTACATCCTCAGCAATATTATCTTTATAATGCTTGTAAGCATAAGTACCTTCTTCGTTCGAAAATGCAAAAGCACCCAGCCGTTCGAATCGTGCAAATATAATAAAATCTTTCAATTCTTCAATATCTGTTTCGGTTTCACCCGGATGACCGACTAACATGGTCGTTCGCAAATGAATCCCGGGCACTTCTTCCCTAATCCGTTTTATCAAATTATAGGTCTGTTCCTTGGTAATATTCCGACGCATAATCTTTAGCATATTATCGCTGATATGCTGTAATGCCAGATCAAGATATTTACAAACATTATCGCGTTCTCGCATTACCCTTAAAATATCGTAGGGAAATTGAGCCGGATATGCATAATGCAAACGCAACCACTCTACACCGGTAATATCTGCCAGTCGTTCAACCAATTCGGGTAATTTTAAAGTTTTATATCTATCCAAACCATAGTACGACAAATCCTGAGCAATAAGTTGAAATTCTTTAACACCTTGCGAAACAAGAATTTTCACCTCGTTTTCTATATCTTCCATCGAACGCGACCGATGCTTTCCGGTAATTATGGGGATAGCACAATACGAACAACTGCGATTACAACCTTCCGAAATTTTCAGATAAGCATAATGCTTTGGAGTTGTCAACGTACGTTCAAGGCGCAAATCTGCCCTATATTCCTGCCCTAAATCAGTCAGGATATTTGTATAATTGAATTTTCCGTAGAATTTATCTACTTCGGGAATTTCAGCCTGCAAATCTTTCAAATACCGTTCAGATAAACAACCCATTACAAAAAGTTTTCCGATTTTTTGTTGTTTTCGTAATTCGGCAAATTGCAATATCATATTGACACTTTCCTCTTTAGCATCGCCGATAAATCCGCAAGTATTTACAATTACAATTTCGCCATCAGGATTTTCAGCATCATGCCGAACTTTATATCCTAATGCGTCAAACTGTCGCATCAATTGCTCCGAATCAACTAAGTTTTTTGAACAACCAAGGGTTATTACATCAACAGTTTTTATCTTATTATTTTTTAACAAAGTTTATCTATTTTAGAATGACAGAATTTATCTATCTTTTTATTTTCTTTTTAATTTTTTTTTTAGTAGTTGGAGCTGTTCAAAATCAAATTTATCTTCTTGTAGTGCATCCGATGTTTTGCGTTTTTCATGGAAATTATCATATTCCTTAAAAACTATTGACTCCATTTCAGAATGGGTGATGCTACCAGTTCCAATAAGTAGTTTTTTGTTCTGAAATTGCAAAAGTCTATCTACATTTTCTTTCCAAAATTTCAAATTTAGATCGTTTTTCTCTTTAACTGTCAATTCTGCTGTTTCTAAGAAAATTATTACCAGTCGATTTAATGTGTCAATTTCGTCTTGCAATAAATAGCTTTTGGCAATTAATATGTCATGTTTTCTAACTATCGTACCTTTCCATGAAGTCAATCCCATATTGACTTTATTTGCATTGGCTCTTTCAGTAATTATTTCGGCTGCTGTTTTTCCTGTTACTGCAAATAATAATTTATTTTGGGTTTCTGCAAAAAACATTTGGGTCGCTTTGTCAGATGAATCGTAATCACTACTTAAGGCAAGCAGTTCGCGAACTTTTTGATAAAACCTTTTTTCAGAAACGCGTATTTCTCTAATACGTTCAAGTAGTTCATCGAAATAATCATATCTTCCGTCAGGGTTTTTTAAACGGTTGTCATCCATTACGAACCCCTTTACCATAAATTCCTTAAGGTTCTGATTTGCCCATATTCTGAATTGTGTTCCACGTTTGCTCCTAACTCTGAATCCTATGGATAAAATCATTTCCAACGAATAAAAAGTTACATTGTATTCTTTACCGTCTGAAGCAGTTGTAAAGTAATTCTTTACAACTGATTTTTCATCTAATTCATTGTCTTTAAGGATACTGGATATATGTTGACCAATATTTTGTTTAGAGGTGTCGAAAAGTTCAGCAAGTTGACTTTGGTTTATCCAAACCATTCCATCTTTTGCAAAGAGAGTAACTTTTGCCTTGCCGTCACTGGTGTTGTATATAATTATATCCTGCATAGTGAAAATAGAATAATGGCTTGTTTTCTCAACTAAATAGCGATTCCACAAATTCCTTTCTGTCGAAAACCTGCAAGTGTTCAATACCTTCGCCCAAACCAATATACTTTACCGGAATTTTAAACTGATCGGAAATACCAATCACTACGCCGCCTTTGGCTGTTCCGTCCAATTTTGTAATAGCCAGCGCATTCACATCTGTAGCTAAGGTGAATTGTTTAGCCTGTTCAAAAGCATTTTGACCCGTGGAACCATCGAGCACCAACAATACTTCGTGCGGAGCATCCGGCACAACCTTTTGCATTACATTTTTTATTTTTGATAACTCGTTCATCAGGTTCACTTTATTGTGCAGTCGGCCGGCAGTGTCAATAATTACCACATCAGCATTGTTGGCTTTAGCCGAAGCAATGGTATCGTAAGCCACCGAAGCCGGATCGGAACCCATTTTCTGTTTAATTACAGGAACACCGGCACGTTCGCCCCAAATTACTAACTGTTCGACTGCTGCAGCGCGAAAAGTATCAGCCGCACCCAAATATACTTTTTTGCCGGCTTTGTTAAAATGATAAGCTAACTTCCCTATCGTGGTGGTTTTCCCAACGCCATTCACACCTACAACCATGATCACATAAGGTTTTTGCGGCAGCGGACTGTCGAAGTCCACAGGCATTTCCGAATTATTCTCTGCAAGCAGCGCTGCAATTTCTTCTTTAAGCAATGAATTTAATTCCGAAGTATTTACATATTTATCGCGTGCCACACGTTCCTCGATGCGTTGGATAATCCGTAAAGTTGTTTCCACACCCACATCCGAAGTTATCAGCACTTCTTCGAGATTATCAAGCACCTCTTCATCGACTTTCGATTTACCGGCTACAGCGCGCGTTATTTTTGAGAAAACACTTTCTTTGGTTTTTGCTAATCCTTGATCGAGCGTTTCTTTTTTCTCTTTATTAAAAAAATTAAATATTCCCATTGTATTTTAATTAATAATTCACAATTAATAATTCATAATTAGCACATTACAAATTATCTTACAAAATTAAGACTTTTTTTTGAGCAAACCGCAAAAAAATCCGCTCATTTTAATAAAATGAGAGGAATCTTTGAAAACTAACTTTCGAAAGATTTAAAAATTAAAAATTAACTATTTTATTTTTCGATGAAAATTTAAGAATATTGCCATTTAAATATACAAACTTCCACCATTCTGCCGATAAAACATTGAAAATCATCATTTTTATCAACTTATAAGTTTTGTAGTGTTTCATTATACCCAAATAAGAATTCGCACTACTCAAAAATGCTTTTAAGGCTTCTTTATCAGGCTTTACATCACGTACTATAC
>JAURYY010000105.1 GCA_030653695.1 Paludibacter sp.
ATCTTAAATCCCAGATTTCAGGGCTATGCCCCTCAATTTCTATATTTTATATTTTTTCTACGAAGATTTCATGGCTACGCCATTCTTTTTCAAATTAAAATCATTTAATACTGCTCTGCACACTTTGCGGATAATCATTTATTTTTTAAACAGTTTCTTAAAGTTTTGTAAAATTAGTTCTTATCTTTGGCAAATAAAATATTGTAAGGTCTTTTCATAATTCCTGTAAGTGACACAGATATTTTTTTTTAAAAAAATTTATATACCTGTATAACAGATATTTAAACAAATTAACATCCATCAGATAAGGCGAATATATCCGCCACTCGTGTCGCATACAGAAATGGGTGTCAGATACATCGATGTTATCTGCAACCCTAAAAAGACATAAAACATAAAACTGAAAATATGATAAGAATACTACATTTAACCGATTTCCATCTAAATAAGAGAACATTGCGTGATTGGAATGATTTTTACAAAGAATCATTCATTGAAAAGGTAAAAGAGTTTCATAAAAAATGCAATATTGATTTAGTCGTATTTACGGGTGACTTAATTGATAAGGGAGGAAAAGATTTCGAAGGTGCGTCAAATGCTTTTGATTTGTTCGAGCAAAATATAATAAAGCCAGTTATTGAAACCTTAGGATTAGATGTTTCAAAATTTATTATTTGCCCCGGAAATCATGATATTGACAGGTTAGCTGATGATGAGATAGACGAGAACGGATTAAAGACCACCTTAAACTCAAGTGAAAAAATTATATCCTTTATTGAAAATTCGGAAAAAGAAAATTCATTTAAAAGGATTGAACGTATAAAACAATATAAAACGTTTGAACACAAATTATATGAAAATATTCAAGTAGACAAAATTCAATCAATTTTTTCTTTTTCTTTAAAATGTAAAATTAGCAACGATAAAACAATTGGTATCAGTTCATTAAATTCATCATGGAGATGTTATAATGATAATGATTTTGGAAACATCCTTATTGGAGAAAATCAGTTAAATAACAACTACAAATTTGTAAAAGATTGTGACATCAAAATTGCTTTGATACATCATCAATTGGATTGGTTAGCTGTAGCCGAGAAACGAACTATAAATTCACATTTACATAAAAACTATGATTTAATATTGTCGGGGCATGTTCACGTGGGAACTTCAACTATGATTACAGGTTTTACAGGTTCTTGTTTTCTCAATGTTTCTCCGTCTGGGTTAAATCAAATTAGAACTAACAATACCAACTTTGTTAATGGGTTCACTATTATAGACTATAATGAAAGCATAACTTGTCATTATTTAAAATACAATCATAACCATAAAATATTTGTAGATAACACCGATATAGCTGATAAAGGAAAGAAAACATTTCATAAACCACCAACAGATACGACCACAAATATTGAAAATTATCGTCAAGCTGTTGATAATATCATTGAAGACCATTATTTAGAAATGAATAATCATTTCATTACAGGAAAGAAAAATGAAAAAGATGTATCTGTTAAAAGTGCTTTTATATATCCACCGATTGATGATGGTAAAAGCTTCTACGAAGAGAGTGTAACACAAACAAATTTCATTGATATTATTAATTCCAACGAAAATATGTTATTTCTCGGTTCTCAAGAATCAGGGAAGAAAAGTTTATTATACCGAATTATTGTTGAATATGTTGATGATTATGATATCTATAACAAAATACCAGTTTTCATAGACTTTAACGAAGTAAAAAATAAGGAATTCACAACGATTATTAAAGAATATACTCGTCTAAGCACAGATAGGGTTAGAGAAATTCTTGAAAAAGGGAAGTTTGTGTTTTTAATTGACAACTTGAGTTATCATGAGTCCAAGAATTTTGGCAATCAAATTAACAGACTTCATAAATTTTACAAGGAATTTCCTAAAAATAGAATAATTGGAACTTATGAACATGATAACATAGGGATTATACCAACCGAAATTATTAATTATTGTAAAATACCATTTTCTTACCAATTTGTCAGAGGTCTCAAAACAAAAGAGATTAAACAAATCATGAGACAATGGCTTCCTTCTGAGGATGTTTTAAAAAACGAAGAGAGCTTAGAGAAATTAGTTAATACATTTTCTCCTGTTTTGAACTTAATAAAAGTTAATGCCGCATAACTGCAAGTAAATCAATATTATATGATTTAAAATTTTAAATTATGGGTGTCCCAGCCATATTTTTTTCTATTTTTGCGTCATGTTTGTGCGCAAGAAGAAGAATAAAAGCGGGGTGATAAGTGTTCAAGTGATTGACAAAAGCCACTCGAAGTATAAAGTTCTAAAAACAATCGGGAGTTCGTCCGATATTTTAGAAGTAGAAAAACTTTATCAAGATGGAAACAACTGGATAAAATCGCACATGGGCCAGTTTGAGTTTGATTTTACAAATGAAAGACAACAAACTTCACAGTTTTTAGATAACATAGACCAGATAAGCGTATCAGGTATAGATTTATTGTTGGGAAAGTTATTCGATGATATTGGATTTAATAGGATTACTGATGATTTGTTTAAGATTTTGGTTATATCTCGTCTTTGCTATCCGGTGAGCAAACTCAAAACAACAGATTATCTTCGGCGATACCACTCCTTAGATCTTGATGTACATGATTTTTACCGTTATCTTGACAAGTTACACTCCAGTCAAAAGGATGAAGTTCAACAAATCAGTTATCAGCACACATTGCGAGTTCTTTGTGGAGAGATTAGCATTTTGTTTTACGATGTAACTACTTTGTATTTTGAAATTGAGAGAGAAGATGAATTAAGAAAGACAGGGTTTTCAAAAGAAGGACGACATCAGAACCCACAAATAGTCTTGGGTTTGTTAGTCAGTATAGATGGATATCCATTGGCTTACGAGATATTTGATGGAAAGAAATTTGAAGGTCATACGATGTTACCGGTTATTGAAGGGTTTCAAAACAAATACAAAATTCAAAAGATTGTTATTATTGCAGATTCCGGCTTACTCTCAGCCGATAATATCGACCAACTTCAAATCAAAGGATATGAATACATTTTAGGAGCAAGAATAAAAAGTGAAAAACAGTCGATTAAACAGCAAATCTTTTCCTTGGGTTTAAAAAATGGAGAAAGCTCGATCATTGAAAAGGATGAAAATACCCGTTTAATTGTAAGTTATTCAAATTCCAGAGCACGAAAGGATAAATCAAACAGGGAAAGAGGTTTGAAAAAATTAGAAAAACAAATACAGTCAGGGAAATTGACCAAATCAAACATCAATAACCGTGGTTACAATAAGTATTTGAAGTTTGAAGGAGAAATATCTATTTCGATTGATAATGATAAGTTTGACCAAGATAGCCAATGGGACGGTTTGAAAGGGTATATGACCAATACCAAATTATCAAAACAGGAAGTTATTGAGAACTATGGACATTTATGGAAGATTGAGAAAGCATTTAGAATTTCAAAACATGATTTACGTATCAGACCGATTTTTCACCGACTTCAAAGAAGAATTGAAGCTCATATATGCATTGCATTTACTGCATACAAGGTATATAAAGAGCTTGAGAGGCAATTGAAGATAAGAAAATCAACTCTCAGCCCTGAAAAGGCAATTGAAATTGCTAAAACAATATACTCTGTTACAGTTAGAACGCCAATTACAAATCAACCTATGACAAAAGTGCTATTGCTAAATAAGGAGCAAAAAAATCTCGCTAAATTATTTGGGTTCTAATTTGGGTGTCCCAGTTGCCAAAACAGGAGCCATCGTTTCCTCCATAAATCATCCCATCTTTATCGTGATAAGGTCCTGATTGATCGGTGGTAGTCAGGTATTCGTACAGAAAACCCTGAATAACGGGAAATTTCTTGTTTTTAACCGAAAATCCGAATAGTCCATCCT
>JAURYY010000133.1 GCA_030653695.1 Paludibacter sp.
AAAAAAGTGGACTGTATTTTTCGAATCTTTCGGCGTAAATCCAATGTTTGTTTATGTGGCGGGAGCTGTGCTTAGTATTTTAGTTGGCAATATAGGTTTTACATATAATACCGAATGGATTTCGATAAAAACGTATATTTATAAGCACTCGTTGCAACCTGTTTTTGGCGATTATCCCGGCTCGCTCTTGTTTGCGTTGGTTTTTGTAAGTATTTGCTGGTATATCGGACATATTCTATACAAGAAAAAAATTTACATTAAGTTGTAAAGGGTTTGAAAGGTTTGAAGGTTTGAAAGGTTTGAAGGTTTGAAGGGTTTGAAGGTTTATTTATACATAGAATTGATTAAATAGTAAATGGTTAAATAGTAAATGATTAGTTGAACTACGAAGAGTTGCGTGAATACTGTCTGAGCATGAAAGGAACAACCGAATGTTTTCCTTTCGACGAATTTAATCTTGTATTCAAAGTGCAGGGTAAAATGTTTGCGCTTTTACCTTTGGATAATCCGGATACTCAAATTGCCTTGAAATGTAATCCTGAAAGAGCAATTGCTTTGCGCGAAGATTATTCAGCCATTACACCGGCTTATCATTTCAACAACAAACATTGGAATTCAGTGCGTGTCGATCCGGCAATTTCGAAAGATTTAATGTGCGAATTGATACAACATTCGTACGAGTTAGTGGTAGCAGGACTAACTAAAAAACTAAAAGAAGAATTATCAAAAATGTAATTAATAGCCCCTTTCAGGGGGTTGGGTGTCATGAGAGTTGTTATTCAAAGAGTAAGCGAAGCATCGGTCGAAATCAACCAACAAACAATAGCATCAATTGGTGTTGGACTACTGATTTTGGTTGGCATTGAATATGCAGATTCAATCGAGGATAGCGAGTGGTTGGCGGCAAAAGCAGTAAATTTACGTATCTTTGACGATGAAAATGGTGTAATGAACCGTTCGGTGATAGACATTGATGGTGAAGTGTTGATGGTGAGTCAGTTTACCCTTCATGCCATGACTAAAAAAGGAAACCGTCCATCGTATATCAAAGCAGCCAAACCCGAAACTGCCATTCCGCTTTACGAACATTTTTGCAAGTCTGTTTCCGAAAAACTTGGAAAAGAAGTGCAAACCGGAACTTTTGCAGCCAATATGAAAGTGGCTTTGGTAAATGACGGACCGGTTACAATTTGGATTGACAGTAAAAAAAAAGAATAAGACCCCTTAGTCCCTGAAGGGGAAAAAATATAAGGATCCACACTTACTCCATAGAAGGGGTTAGGTTTAATATTTTATTATGATTAAGAAACACATCCCCAATTTCATAACTTGCCTGAATCTTTTTTCGGGAAGTATAGCAGTATATTATGCATTTCAGGGCAATTATACTGCGGTTTTATGGTTGGTATTGCTGGCAGCAGTTTTCGATTTTCTTGATGGATTTGCAGCGCGAATATTGAATGCTTATTCGCCCATGGGCAAAGAAATGGATTCGTTGGCCGATGTGATTAGTTTCGGGTTGGCTCCAGGTGCAGTGGCTTTCTCCTTATTGCGCGAAAGTACTTTGCCCGAATGGGTAGCTTTTGCAGGCTTTATCATCCCGGTTTTTTCAGCTTTACGATTGGCAAAATTCAATATCGATGAACGCCAAAGTTCATCATTTATTGGGCTTCCAACGCCTGCAAATGCACTTTTTTGGGTTGGATTAGGTTATTCATTTCCGGATTTTCTAATTGCAAATAATTGGTTGGTTTTCATTTTTATTGTTGTTTTCAGCGGATTACTTGTTGCCGAAATTCCAATGTTTTCGCTCAAATTTAAAAACATGGACTGGAAAAAGAATCAACTCCAGTATATATTTCTGATTGTGTGCATTTTACTTTTAGGAATATTTCAATTTGACGCTTTTGCGCCAATAATTGTCTGGTATATTTTTCTTTCAATTGTTACAAGTTTTTTCAAAATATCAACCAAATAAATCTTGATATTAATTGAAATACATTCAGTTAAAACAATAATTTGACCTTATGATAACTGGTGAAAAACGTTTAACCATTCGCGAATGGTCCGAAGATGACCGTCCACGCGAAAAAATGGCGGCAAAAGGTGCTACAAGTTTGTCGGATGCCGAATTGCTCGCTATATTAATTAGTTCGGGCAACAAAGACGAATCGGCAGTTGAATTATCGCGCCGCATTTTGCGTGAGTGTCACGACAACCTGAACGAACTTGCCCGCATGAGCATTTCCGAAATGTGTAAACGTTTCAAAGGAATTGGTCCTGCCAAAGCCATTACAATAATGGCAGCACTGGAATTAGCCAAAAGGAGAAAAATGAGCGAAGTGATTGAACGAAAAAAAATCAGTTCGAGTCAGGATTTATTCGAACTTTTCGAGCCGGTATTGATTGACCTGGAACATGAGGAATTTTGGATTTTATTATTAAATGGAGCCAATAAAGTAATCGAAATAAAACGACTTACTCAAGGAGGAATGCAACAAACTGTAGTCGATTTACCGATGTTATTGAAATTATCGCTCGAAAAATCGGCAAGTGCCATAGCAGTTGCACACAATCATCCATCCGGTCAAAATCACCCCAGCGGCGAGGACAATACAATTACACGACGCATAAAACAAGGTTGTGAGGCAATCGGCATCCGCTTTCTCGACCATATAATTATTGCCCGCGGGAAGTATTATAGCTTTAGCGATGAAGGGAAAATGTGATGATGTGGTGATGTGGTGGTGATGTGATGATGTGGTGATGTGGTGATGTGATGATGTGGTGATGATGTGGTGATGTGATGATGTGGTGATGATGTGGTGATGTGATGTGGTGGTGTGATGTGGTGATGTGATGATGTGGTGATGTGGTGGTGATGTGGTGGTGATGTGGTGATGATGTGGTGATGTGATGATAGCTAATAATGCTTTAATAATATTCAAATAATTATGGAAAAGAGAAATGAGATTTTGGAATTGAGTTTTGAATTTGCAATTGATATTATTCAATTTACAGAAATACTGGAGGAACAAAAAAAATATGTTATTGCCCGACAATTACTAAAATCGGGGACATCAATTGGCGCAAATGTAAGAGAATCACAAAATAGCGAGAGTAAAGCAGATTTTATTCACAAATTAAAGATTGCTGCAAAAGAAGCTGATGAAACAGAATATTGGTTGCTTTTATGCCAACAATCTCCAAATTACCCTTTCAATCCAGAATTAATAACAAAATTGGTTAGTATTAAAAAATTACTTTCAAGTATAATTTCAAAAATGAAAACCAATTCAAATCATTAATCAATACATCATATTATAACATTATAAAATCAAAAATTATCACATCATCACATCATCACATCATCACATCAACACATCATCACATCAACACATCATCACATCAAATATGACATTACTCGAAGTAAAAAATGTAGTCAAACAATTCGACGGACACCGTGCACTGGATGGAGTGTCGCTCGAAGTTCCCGAAAATTCGGTTTACGGACTATTAGGTCCAAATGGAGCCGGGAAAACGACATTGATTCGTATTATCAACTGTATTACTGCACCCGACAGCGGCGAAGTGCTGTTGAACGGGAAGCGTATGACAGCCGAAGATGTGCGTCATATCGGTTATTTGCCCGAAGAACGCGGATTGTACAAAAAAATGAAAGTGGGCGAACAGGCACTTTATCTGGCTCAATTGAAAGACATGACCAAAAAGGATGCGCTGAAAGCTTTGAAATATTGGTTCGAGAAATTTGAAATTCAGAGTTGGTGGGATAAAAAAGTGGAGGAACTTTCGAAAGGAATGGCTCAGAAAGTACAATTTATTACCACTATTCTACACAATCCGAAATTGCTGATTTTCGATGAACCTTTCAGCGGTTTCGATCCGGTAAATGCCGAACTGCTCAAACGAGAAATTCTTGAATTGCGCGATAAAGGAGCAACCATCATTTTTTCGACCCACAACATGGGAACTGTTGAGGATCTTTGTGAAAATATTTCGCTTGTCGACAAAGCTAAAGTAGTTTTACAGGGAAATGTTGCTGAAATTCGCGCTTCGCATGCCACAAACACTTATCAGATTTTAACCAAAAAAGCATTAGAAATCAATGGTTTTGAGCTAATTGACACACAACAAAAAAACGGCGTTTTTGAAAGTACTATCAAAAAAGAAGTGTCGGATACAAACAACCTGCTGCTTCAAAGACTAATGAAGCAGACTGAAATTCTGTCGTTTCAGGAAATATTGCCAAGCATGAACGATATTTTTATTGACACAGTTTCAATATAATGGTTAATTATTAATGGTTAATTATTAATCATATTACAAATAATATTTATGAGTAAGAATATTGTAAAAGATAAGAGTTTTTCATTTGCTATTAGAATTGTAAAACTCTATAAGTGTTTATGTGAAGAGAAAAAAGAATTTGTACTTTCCAAACAAATATTACGTTCAGGAACAAGTATAGGAGCTATGGTTCGTGAATAAGAACATGCTGAATCAATAAATGATTTTACACACAAAATGTCAATTGCCCAAAAAGAAATCAATGAAACTCTTTACTGGTTAGAGTTATTAAACGAGACCGATTATTTAACGAAGGATCAATTTTAAAGTATCAACCAAGATGGATTGGGAATCATTAAGTTGATTACAAGCATTTTAAAAACCTCAAAATCAAAAAATAACCATTAATAATTTATCATTAACCATTAATAATTAAATCCATGTCAAAAATAAGTTTAATTATAAAACGAGAATATACCACAAGGGTAATGAAGAAGTCGTTTATCCTGCTTACATTTTTAACCCCTTTATTATTGGTCGGAATGATTGGACTGATCGTGTGGATGGGCAGTATAAAAGATGATAAAATTAAGAAAATTGTAGTAATTGACCATACAAATTTGTATAAAGATATTTTAAAAAACAACGAGTCATACACGTTCGAATACGTTGATAAACAAATTGATGCGTACAAAAATAATTCTGAACAAACAAAAGAAATAACAGCATTACTTTACATTAACGGAAACTTGGCTGAAAATCCGGAAGCAGCCGCGCTATACTCCGAAAAACAGGTGAATATGGAACTCAAGAGTTATATTGCCGGGCAATTGAACAAATACATCGAAGAACAAAAATTAGCAGCTTACAACATTCCCGATTTAAAACTTATGGTCGAAAAATCGCGAACCGATATCGATTTGAAAACTATAAAGTGGGGAGACAACGGAAAAGAAAAACAAGGATCGGCCGAGTTGGCTATGGTTATCGGTATGATTACCGCCTTTATTATTTATATGTTTATCGTGATTTATGGTGCTCAGGTAATGAGTGGCGTGGTGCAGGAAAAAACAAGCCGCATTGTGGAAGTTATCATTTCGTCGGTCAAGCCGTTTGAACTTATGATGGGGAAAATTATAGGAATCGCTTTAGTTGGTCTCACGCAGTTTTTTATGTGGGTACTGCTTACTGTCGTTATTTCGATGGTTGCCGGTTCGGTAATAGGAAATGATATAGATGTCAGTTCGCTGCAAAAGATGGGACAAATGCAACAAATGGGAATGCCAACTGGTTCAACTCAAGCACTGCCCCCCGAATTACAAAATCTTTTTGCCGCATTGAATGGGTTGGATTTTTTGAAGATCGGCGGACTATTTATTTTATATTTTCTGGGCGGTTATTTGCTATATGCTTCCCTTTTTGCGGCTATAGGTTCGGCTGTGGATAATGAAACCGACACACAACAATTCTCAATGCCTCTTATGCTTCCGATAATTTTTGCCATTTATGCAGGTATTTTCAGTGCCGAAAATCCCGATGGCCCGCTCGCTTTCTGGTGCTCCATGATTCCGTTTACATCTCCAATTGTAATGATGGTTCGCTTGCCGTTCGATGTACCGGCGTGGCAGATTATTCTTTCGCTCAGTATTCTTATTTTTTCGTTTATAGGAACCACATGGATAGCGGCAAAAATTTACAGAACCGGAATTTTAATGTACGGCAAAAAAATAACCTGGGGCGAAATGTGGAAGTGGCTGAGGTATTGACCCCTATCCCCTAAAGGGGAATATTAATGATAGAATAAAAAAAAATTGCACATTAGTTGTATTCAATATAAAATCTATGCATAATGACTAAATTTAAAATTATAACAATACTCCTCTTTTTCACTTTATTAGTAGTTTCGGCTCAACAAAAAGAATCTGCAACTCCAAAGTGGACTATAAAAAACTGCGTCAATCAGTTTTCGATGGACAAAACCATTCCAACCAAAGCGGGTTATCAGTACTGGTTTGCCGATAAGGATTTTCTGAATGGACGAACGCTAAAAATGAGTGTAGTAAAGCCGAACGATGCCACGCATCCGCCCCACAAACACATCGAAGACGAATTTTTTTTCGTACTCGAGGGCAAGGCAACATTTTATCTGAACGGCGACTCGGTTATTTGCGAACCATACACAAGTTTTTATTGTCCGTCGATGGTTGAACATGGTATCGGTAATGCGGGAAATACCGAATTAAAGTATCTGGTTATCAAGGATTATATGATGCGGAAATAAAATTTGACTTCTAACCACTGATTATGAACGAAAATTTAAGCACTTCCGAATACAAAAACTGGCTGTACGATTTGAAATTAAGAATTAAACGAAGCCAAATTAAAGCCGCCTTGACGGTAAACAGCGAGTTAATTGTGTGGAATTGCTAATTAAGTATATATTATGTATATTTGCATAAAAAAACATGAACTGTCCGAAATGCACAAGCGATAAAAAGGTAAAATCAGGTATTGTTAAAGGAAAGCAGCGATATAAATGCAATGGTTGCGGCTGTAATTATACAGTTGAGATGAAGTCTACTGCCAAACCAAAGTCTA
>JAURYY010000114.1 GCA_030653695.1 Paludibacter sp.
GACGATTTACAATTACGTGGACTGTTAAAGACAAAATTCAATACCGGAACAGAAATAAAACGATTTATTGAATCGGGTGAGGATGGATATGGTATGTTGGACCGTGATGATAATATGAAACTTCACTTTCAAACCTACACTGAAAATCACCTGCAAAAATACACTACTAAATCTTCTGCTGATCAATACCGGCTTATGTTGAATAAGGTGAGTGCTTATTGCACACTTGAACATTTATTTATTACAGATATTACAGTGGCTTGGCTGAAAGACTTTGACACTGCTGTCCGAAAGTTTTGTAAATAATTAATTTTCAATATTTAGTTTTCTATAATTCAATGATTTATGAAAACAATTCTGCCTGAATCTGGAATTTATCTTGGTCAAATAGTGTTTTATCAGGCAATTTATCAACTTTGTGCACCTTACCATTAATACTGCACAGGTACTCGAAAGACAAATAATGGAGTAAACATATGCGCACTTTCTCACAGAAATTGCTGAACCCTGTTTTGTTTTTGCAATATACCCTGCGAATTAACTCCAAAAGCAGGAAAACTATCATTGCTACATAGATTTGCGACTTTACAGCATTTTCACTGGTACCCAAAAATGTTTTAATTTGCAGGTTTTGTTTCATTAATTTAAAAAAAATCTCGATATCCCAACGTTTTTTATAAAGATCGGCAATTGTAATTGCCTGCCAGTCTATTTGATTGGTAATAAGATATATTACTTTATTCTCATCTTCCTTATATACGGTTACTAACCTGAAGGTCTGATTTTCAAGACCAGCTGCCTTTGCATCTTTGCTTGTGAATTTTATCAGCTCATCTTTCAATATGTTTTGATCTCTGTCATCGGGCAAATCCAGCTCCTCAATACTTTCGTATAGTATGTTGCTTTTCAGACGCGTTACAAAGATATTTTTGGCATTGATTCGTTTGTTAAACAGCTCAAAATCAAAGTACGCCCTGTCTTCGACCACAATTGTCCCTTTTGGGAAAATCTGACTGATTAAACCTTTGCTGTCATGTAATTTAGCTTCAGTTATATTGATATAATCCGGCAGACCTAAAGTATCATCCCAAACGGTATGAATTTTTAACCCACCCTTAGCTGTTCGGAACTTTGCCCAGTCAAAAAGATTCAAACATAAGCTAACAGTAGAGCTGTCAATCAGTTTTATAGTTTCATTTTTAACCTCTTCAATTACTGCTCTCTCACGCTTGTCAGTTAATGTGCCTCCATAATACTTAATCAACTGATAATAAATATCTTCAAACACCCTATAATCTCTATTCTTGTTCCCATCGCTCATCGTGGATTTGACAGGATTCTGTTTTAATCCTAAGTCAGCCATAAAGGTGCTACTGATTGATAATCCACAACTTATGTCAGATAATGTATAACATTTCCCAAGCTGTCCGAAACTTAAAGCCACCAATTGGTCGTAAGTCTTGTATTTATGGCAACCTTTGTCGCTTTTATATTTTCGTATTGAATTACGAAGTAAAAATGGTGGAACTAAATCTAAAACTTGCCGGATGACCGGGTTTTTATTATTTTTGCTGCGCCTGTGGAGTTTCATTATTTTTGGATGTTTTGAATCGACTACAAAAATATGAGATTCTCAGGCATTTTCAATTTTTAAAGTTTCGGATAGTAGTGTACCTTTATAATCAACAGCAATAGAAATCTGGTGGCTAATTTTGCCGTCATCATTTCCGGACCTCCGGGAGTAGATCTTGGCGCTGCCGGTAGGTTTGCTATTCTTGCAGGTTCAGGTATTTCAAACACAGGCGTTTCAACAATTATTACCGGTGATGTGGGTTCACACCCTACAGCCACTATAAACGGCTTGCTCCCCGGAAATGTAAACGGTATTCTTTATACTGTTGCAGATCCTTTGGTGGGAGAAGCCAAAGTTGCACTGACAAACGCCTATAACGATGCTCAGGGACGGTCATTGAATGCCATATCCTTACCAGGACAGTTAGGTGGACTAACGCTTGCTCCAGGATTATATGTAAACTCATCAACCAGTGGAATTTCAGGAACAGGTGCTAATGCCATTCTGACATTAGATGGCGGTGGAAATCCGAATTCCGTTTGGATATTTAAAATGGGTTCTACCTTTATTACCGATTCCGGAACCAGTATTGTGCTGGCAGGCGAAGCACAAGCCAAAAACATCTATTGGTCTGTTGGTTCTTCTGCCACCCTTGGAACTAATTCAATATTCTTTGGCAACATCCTGGCTGATCAATCAATCACACTCACAACCGGAGCCACTTTGACCGGTAGAGCTTTGACACGCATCGGTGCAGTTACATTGGATACAAACACTGTTACCAAACCATAATCAATACATTCAGTTAGAACCTACTCAATGCGGGTAAGTTCTAACTGATAAAAAAAATCAGATTAAAAATAATAATTATAAAAAAAAATGACCATGATACGAAAATTATTTTTCAGCTCATTAATACTGATGGGTTTAGTAATAGCAACACAAGCACAGGAGAATGAACACATCCAACCAAAGTTATGGATTGGGGTTTCAGGCGGTGCTAATTTGAACATGTACACTGGCACGACCCAGACATTGAATGCATCACTGATGGCACCAGCAGCTTTTCACGATGGTTTCGGTGTTGGCGGGTTTGGTTCTCTACTACTTGAATATCGTCCTATTACATTCTTAGGACTTATGTTGAACCTTGGATACGACAACCGTGGGGGTGCATTCGATCAAGTTGTTTCTCCTTGCAATTGCCCGGAAGATTTAATAACGCCTCTGAGCTATGCAACCATTCAACCAAGTTTACGTATATCTCCTTTCGGACCAAATTTTCATGTATTCGTTGGTGGAGCTTATAGCTACAATCTAAATAAATCGTTTAGATATACTTTTGATCAGAACGATGGTAATTTGTTTAATACTTACGAAGGAGAATTTAGCAACATTCGTCAACATGTCTTTTCAACACATATAGGTGTTGGTTATGACATTCGGTTGTCTGCTTTCGATAATCCTAATCAACTAGCGCTCTCGCCTTTTGTTTCTTATCATCCGTATTTCGGACAAGCGCCACGCTCTATCGAAAGTTGGTCGTTATCGACCGTCAGGATTGGTGTTGCACTTAAATTCGGAAGAGGAAAAGTGCAGGAAGTCGCACAAGAACCCATAATTGAAGAAAAAGCAATGGTTAAAGAAACTGGCATAGCTGTAATCGCACCTATTGCTGTTGTTGCAAAAAGTGATGTAATATTCATAACACGCGCACCACTTGGTGTACCTTTAAAAAGGAATATCAACGAATCTTTCCCGCTTCGAAATTATGTATTTTTTGAAGAAGGATCATCGAGCATTCCAAACAGGTACGTAAAACTAACAAACAATCAGGCTAAAACCTTTAAAAGCGAGCAACTTCGTAAAACAGATCCAAAAGATCAGGTTGGCAGATCAAAAAGACAGATGGTTGCGTATTACAACATACTCAATATTTTGGGTGACCGCATGCGTGAAAATCCAAATGCTACCATAATTCTTATTGGTTCATCGGCTGGAAATGGTGCTCCTTTAGGCAGAACTTATGCGGAATCGGTAAAAACATACTTGGTAGATGTCTTTGAAATCAATCAAACTAGAATAACTGCCGAAGGCCGTAATCAACCGCTGCATCCTTCTGAATTACCTGGTGGAAAAAGCTTTCTGCCTTTAGTGCGTGAAGACGATCGGAGGGTTGATATTATAACAAGCACACCTAATTTACTCATACCGCTTCAAATACTTGCCATACAAGCAGATCCTTTGGATAGTCGCGTAATATTCAGTGCTAAATCTGAGAAAAACCAACCGCTCAAGTCGTGGAATGTTGAAATAATAGATGAAAAAGGAACTACACAGCGTTTTGGACCTTACACCCGTCA
>JAURYY010000118.1 GCA_030653695.1 Paludibacter sp.
CACGATTATCTTCTTTGGTTACACATTGAGAGTTACCCCCCTTATACCCTATAAAGATAAATAAATTAAATCAAACTACAAAACTTTCAAAGAACTATTTTTCAATTACTTATGTCAATTCCTTAACTTAACGACATTGATATATATATTTGCAGATATTCTGAATACGGATGCATTGTACGCATTTTATAAACGTTGAAAATTTTGCCATTTTTACCTGTTCGGCGTAATTTTATAAAAGGACCGTAAGTGCGTTTAATAAATGGTTCCGGTTGCTTTGTTCTTTGTGCCACCGCAAAATTTATTTTCCCTATCTTTTTATCACTCACTATTTCGTATCCAAAGCAATAAAACCGCCCAAACACTTCAGCTTTCGAAATGATTCGATTTTTACCTTGCGAAAAAATAAAATAGATTTTATTAAGGAACAAAATTTTAGGTATTACACGCTTGAAAAGATAATCGATCGCATAAACAATATAATTGAATAACGGTGGATATTTCTGAAGAATCATTTTTTTGTGTGTACTCTTCGACTCGAAACAACATACTAATTTTCCATCATCGGCAAGCTTTTCGTTTACAACGGCAAATAATTTATTGATGCCGAGTGTGTCATTCAGTCGGGGTAGATGTATTATTGTTGAAAACTGAAAATTTGGAATTGCTTTCAAATCAAAAAAGTTGGTTGAGAAAAGTACTTTGGTGTTACCACTTTTTAAATTTATATTTTTCATTAAAAAATTAAGAACTTTCAGTCCCGAATACTCTTGTATCGCCGAACAAAGTTCCTCATAACTAACTTCATCTAATTCATTGGCTGGTTTTAATTGTGCGGTGTCTCTAATTTGGGGCGGAGTGATGATAATATCATATTCAACTGCATATAACCATGCATAAACTATGGCAAATAACAAATAATTAATGACAAAAACGCCTAAAGTGTAGGTTATAAGAATATTGACAGAATATTCTCCCACTGATATAGTATTAGTTAAAACCCATAATAATCCAAAAACAAACAATGAAACATAAAGCACCTGAAACAATGCATCGAAATACTTACGTTTTTTTATGGGCAGATATCTTCCGAAAAAATAGGAGCTGATGATCCATAATACAAAATAATATAATGCAGCTACTGCATATTTATCATAAGGAGTAGCTGTGGTAAGCGGAAACCATTCCAATAAAACAAAGATGCTTAAAATCAGAATAATTAAATCGAATAATATGTAAACGAGTACAGGTTTGTAAAAATGTTTCATGCGAAAAATAATTTTTAAAGGTCATATAGATTTGCTAATTAAGTTTGAGAACTCGACTTGTTGAAAAATCTGTCTCGTTTCATCCTTTTATAAATTTACTTACTTATGCTTATTAATAATGCCTTTTACGACATTTTTTAAATTTTGACTTATAAGTTCAACAATCCATTCAAGCCTATTATTAGTCCATCGTTGCGGATGTGTGTTTATCATAATTGGGTTTGAATTTCCTGATGTTTCAATCCAATTTATTAAGTCAAAAGTACTAACAATTTTTTATTAAATTCAATTTCCCCATCATTATCCATACTTTTATCCCTAATATTAAATTTCACACCATTCCACCTTCGGGCTGTATCGGTGAAGTAAATAACATCATTGCTCTGAAGAAAATCAAAATAAGGTTCGCCAATGATATTAAAATCGCGATAGTTATATTTCTGCCACAAATCACGGTTATCATATTTCGATACCGGACTGCCGTGCATACAAATTGTTTGCACAGGATAGTATTGTCTGAAATATTCAAGTTGTTTTTTAAAGTGAGAGATTGAAAGTTCCAGATTTCCTTTGCAAATACTCATATCTTCGTAATGGTATCCAATTTCATGACCCAGATTTGCTATTGATTTAATAATTTCGGGACGATTACTTTGAGGAACAACCCGAAAGTAAAAGGAAGCACTGATGCCAAAATCAGCTTCAATTTTTGCAATTACAAGTGAGTTACGCGCCTTCAAATCGACATCATGCCTCAAAATTACAATTTTCCCATTTCTTTTATTTTTACACCATTCTTCAAATGTAACAAACTCATACCCGCTTTGTTTAAGAGCAATTAACAATTGTTTGTATGCAGATAAAGTGAAATCTTTTTTAATGTTATTATTATGTATTTTATTTTAAAAAGTTAAATTATTTCTTGGGTAATTTTCGATAAATGAAGTAAGGAACTTTTCAAAATCTATTTTATCTTCGAGCATTTTTTTTCTGCGATCAGCAAATATAAATTCCCTGTTGGGCAATGCAATAAGCATTTGAATGACATCAAATAATTTTTCAGGCTCATTTGTTTTTACACCAAAACCCAACTGATAATGGTTTTCAAGCTCGTTCAAATAACCGATACGCCCTACAAAATCATTAAATCTAACAAATGGGACACCCAAAACACCCGCTTCGGCTGCCATGGTCTGACTGTCGACAATATAAATCTGAGCAAAAGCCATTACATGATGCATATCCAAAGGATCGATATTGATACGGTATTGTTCTAATTCACAATCAAAAGGTCTTTCGGATGTAAGGTAAATGCTTCCGTGTGGTTTAAGTATTTCTATAATTTTTTCTGCAATCTTATCATTAATACCTTTCATTCCATGATCGTGATGAGCATTTAATTTTGCTAAACGAATAATAAAATAAGGCGTATCAGCTGAAAAATATTTTTCAACTATCTTTTTATTAGGTGTAAAATGATTGGGATGCAAATAGGCAAGTTCATGATACGATTCGTATTTAATGGCTTTCTTGTCCCATTTACCACTATTACATACCCGCGGATTTAATATTACATCGGCCCAGGGATAACTCAATTTTGCATACAATGGAACTACAGCTGCATCATCCTCATTCAGATTAACTACCGGTATTCCAAGTAATTTACCTATGAATGAATTTTCGACACTGGTGCCGGTTAAAATATCGGGTTTGTGTTTCAGACAATATTGTAATAATTTTAGTGAGCGTTTTAACAATCCAACTAAAATCCCTATAAAAGAATCCTTTCGTCCATGTTCAAGAATATTGTAGTATTCAAATCCGGCCGATTGCACCAAATCTTCCAACACATCTTTTTTCTTGATCAGAATTAAACATGTATGTCCGGCACTCTTCCATTTGACAATCGAATTTTTATAAAAGTGAAAATGTGCCGGATGACCAAGGTAAATTAATATCTTCATTTGTAATGTAACATTTTTGTTCGCAAAATGGTGAAAATTAAATATACTTTGTTATACTAAGTGTATAACATTCTGTGTTATAAAAGTAAACAAAAGATTTTCGGTCAATTCAACACTCTTTTTAAATCAAAAAATACAATGTATATTTTAAATATCCTTAGTCAACAAAAAAACTTCTAAATAAAGTTAAATTGAAAATCTGAATTTTGTTTCATTATTTCGACACTCTTCGGGTAGTTTTCGATAAACCAAACATAAAAAGCAGTAACATCTATTTTTTCGGTCAACAATTTATTTTTGCGTATTGACCATTCCTCTTTAAGATTGTTTAGCGATAGTAATTCATCGATCTTTTTAAACATTTTCTCAGATTCATCTGGAGTAAACCCATAAGTTAACTCGTATTTATGCTCCTCTTCTTCTAAATATGATATTCGGCCGACAAACGAATTACACCTGATTGCAGGAGTACCCAAAATTGCCGATTCAGAGGTCATAGTTTGGCTATCACTTACAAAAATTTTTGCAAAATACAATAAGGAGTGTACTTTTTCGGACGAAACAACTAACTGATATTTCTTAAATTCATCTTCAATTGCTCTCTCTGTAGTGATAAAAACTTTTCCTCTTTTTTCGAGATAATTAATCAGTTCTTTTTTGTTTTCGAAGGATAAACCCTTGATTCCTGAGTCGTGATGTGCTTTAAAAGCATTAAAACGAAGTAAAAAAAAAACTTCACCTTGTTTTAGTCCTATTTCATCCAAAACACTTTCAACGGGTTTAAATCTATTGGGATGCAAATAAGCCAACTCATGAAAACCCTGATATGAAATTAATTTTTTAGTTTTTCTGTGAACACAAGCCGGACTTAGAACTACATCGGCAAATGAATGACCAAACTTTACAACTAAAGGCTCAACGTCATCGTCATCATCATCAAGTAATATTGATTTCATTTTTGTAATGACTGAAACCTGAGTCATTGTAATCGATGAACTAAATCCAATATCTATTTTGTTTTTTATTACAAACTTCCATAAATTGTAAATATAATTGATTTGAAAACCACCAGCAATAATTGTTCTTTTGGTGAAAAAGTTTAAAGGCTAAATGAAATTTTGATATGTTACTCCTAAAACTAAACCAACAATTTCTTCATCGTTACTACAAACAGCATATCCAAAAGCTTTATTATTGTTGGATATGGAATTTATATTGTAAAAATTACTTGATTGAAAAAAAATTTCCATGAGGATGATTGAAAACAAAATCGTCCCATAGATATTCTTTAACATTTTGAAAGTCAACTATTTTCAATTCATTAATCATAAAACATAAATTTTATTAAATATATAAATTTTATGACAGCTATTGGTTTCTAAATTTCAATATCTTGGCGGGATTACCACCAACTATTGCATAATCGGGAACATCTTTTGTAACAACAGCACCAGCTCCAATAATAACACCTCTTCCGATATGTTTACATCCTGGCAAAATCATTGCCCTTGTTCCAATCCAAACATCATCATCAATTACCAACTGAGTTTTAGGTTTATTTGCTTGATGACCCATCGGAACATCAATAGATTCGTAATTATGTCCTCCTCCTATAAAAAAAACGTCTTCGGCCATCATTAAATGATTTCCAATTTTCACATCGCGTTGAATTGATTTGAAATTTGCACCTAATGCCGCTTCGTAACCTACATGGAAATTTTTTCCATTACCGAAATAGGCATTATTTTCAACTACTAATTTTTTGCCAACTGAAGCGAATAATTTTTCACACAATTTTCGTCTTACCCAGTTTGAAAATTTCCCAAAAATTGGATGTGTTGATTTTGGCAAATGAAATGCAATGGAATAATAAAAAAACAAATAAATATTTCTCATAAAAATTATATAATAAGCAAATATTTCGGATTTACTTTAATAATTGTTCAAAGATAATATATTTTCAACATTTATAACACAACTAATAAAATTTAAGTAATTTTCTTCTCAAGAATTTTGTGTTATTGAGTTAATCGATAAAATATATTTGTAGAACATGACCAATCAAAAGTGTAAGAAAAAACAGGGTAAAGGGTAATGGATGTTATAAAAACAACCTTTATTTAAATTTACATTTTTAACAAGAAAACCACCAAAGTAAAAACCGACAAGATAATTAAAAAAAAATGTTTTACAACAAAAATTTGTTCTGATTCTATCAATACTAATCTAATATTTAAAAAATGAAAATACCTGATAATCTCATATTTTTGTAGTCAATTCAAAAATCCAAAAAAAATGAAACTCTACAGGCGCAGCAAAAATAATAAAAAACTAATCATCCGACAAGTTTTAAGTAATTCTCCCGTTAGCTATCGGGAGCAGAACTAAGCAAAGCCTTTACATACAAGTAATTTTAATCTGATGAATGTGGCAATAATTTCTTTTTATTATTTAGCTCTAATACCAATGTCTATACTTCTCACTTCGGTACGAAAAATTCAAAGCGACAATGGTTGCCATAAAAGCTACCGGATAAAATAAAATTTGATCAAAAAAAAATCTGCGTTCAGGCTGATTTATATTCGCAGATATCTGAATAATAATGTTTTAAATTTACAAAAAATAATTTTCCGAGAAACTTTCGGACAAGAGTGAGATTATATTCAAGTTTTATAAATATCTTTGGAGATTTATAATTTAAATATTTTTATTAATTTTACCTCGAAATTATATATCCGGTTCAATGTCCTTTTGATCATAGACTTTTGGTTGGTTGATTGATTAGACAAACTAAGCTTGTAATCTTTAACAATACTTGTTTTTAAACATTTTTCTCAAGATAAGGTTTATTATCAAAAAAATATTTTACAAATACTCAATTGATATAAATAGAAAGTTGAAAAAGTGAAAAGCGCATTGAATGGGAATTTACAAACTGCATTTTTTACACTATACAACAGTTCGTTATAAAAAATGTATC
>JAURYY010000120.1 GCA_030653695.1 Paludibacter sp.
GAGTATATGTTATATGGTTTGCCGGTAATAGCCAGTCAGTCGGGAGCAAACGAAGAATTGGTTCAGGATGGGGAAAATGGATTAATCTATAAATTGTATGATGCCGAAGAATTGGCAGATAAAATAGAGTATTTCATTAAAAACCCTAACCAATTGGAAACAATGGGAGCTTATGCACAAGGATATGCCCGGAATAATTTTTCATCCGAACAAAATACATCTGCAATTTATGGTGTAATAGAGGAGCTGGTTAATAGTAGGTAGTCAATAGTTTATAGTCAAGTTGTTGTATAGTATGGTGTCTAGTCTTATCCAATTGTAAATTTCAAAAATTGTAAATTAAAAGAATATGTGTGGAATATCAGCAGTTTATCGGTATACTTCAATAACAGAAACAGATAAAGAAAAGCTCCTGGCTATGAACGAGGAAATGCATTACCGGGGTCCGGACGATCGGGGTGTGTGGAATGATGATCGTTGTGGTATGGCACAGGTACGCCTTTCTATTATTGGGTTGGAAAAAGGCAAACAACCCTTGTTTAACGAAGATAAATCGTTGGTGTTGATCTGTAACGGTGAAATTTATAATTATATAGAAATCAAGCAGGAATTAATTGCCAAAGGACATATTTTTAATTCGGACAGCGACTCAGAAACAATTTTGCATTTGTATGAGGAATATGGTGTAAAGTGTTTGGAACATTTGCGTGGTATGTTTGCCTTTTGTTTGTGGGACATCAAGCGGAAACAACTTTTTGCCGCTCGTGACCGGATAGGGGAAAAAACGCTGTATTATGCACAAGTCCCATCGGGTATAGTGTTCAGCACCGAGTTAAAAGCCATCCTCAAATACTATATTGATAAACCACAAATAAGTCTGGAACAACTGGCTGAACCTATTCGATATACTTCTCCAATCAGTAAAAAAGATACTTATATTGAACAGATTAAACGTATTGAACCCGGGCAATATCTGTTGGTTGATGACAAAGGTTTGCTTCAGTTTAAATACTGGAAAAGAGACTTAACGGATCGTTTTACCGGATCATTCGAAGAGGCCAAGGCTGAAACCTTACGCTTGATGCGTGAATCGGTGGATATTTCATTACGTAGCGATGTGCCTATTGCCATTATGCTGAGTGGTGGGGTCGATTCGAGTGCCATCGCCGCATTGGCTAAGGAAACAGGACGTGAAGTGCATACCATTACTGCCGGATATAAAGGTCAATTTGACTGTGATGAACGGGATGTAGCCAGACGTTTTGCCAAAGAAAAGGGTTTTATTTATCATGAGGTTGAATTGGATGAATCGGATTTTAAAGATTGCTTCGATGAGTTAACTTTACACCTTGATGAACCCATTACCGATATTGCCGCTTTACCCCAATGGGCTTTGTACAAAAAAGTAAAAAGTTTAGGATATAAAGTGCTGTTAGGAGGTATGGGAGGTGATGAGTTGTTTTATGGGTATCAGTATTGGAATAAATTAGCAGAATCATTGGCTACCCATCGAAAACATCAAAGTTTATTTCCATGGAAAGGAATGGCGAAAAAGAAGGAATATCTACGATTTGTTTTGAAAAATTGGAAATATATACTATGGGCAGGTTATCCGTTTAAAATTGCAGATAGTTCTGTCGGATACTGGACTGTTGAAGATTATAATAGGTTTGCTGATTCAACAAGCTTTGAATTCGATGGAGAATCATATTCATTTAAAGATGCAGCTATGCATTTTTCTTTCGAAAACACAACTCAAATGAATGAATTGGATTTTATTTATGATTTTCTTTTTTCAAAAACCATGACCATGGCCTATTTATATCTTTCTGATAGATTGGGAATGGGTAATTCAACCGAGATACGATCGCCTCTACTGGATTATAAACTGGTGGAATTTGTTTCATCTTTACCCATGAGCATGAAATACCGAAAAGGGCAACCAAAGTTCTTTATGAAAGAAGTGCTTAAAGGGATAGTTCCCGACTATATTTTAAATGCTGAAAAACGGGGATTTACACCTCCAATCTCGTTTATTGAAGATGTGGCGGAGAAATATAACTATCAGGTTTTTAAATCTGATTTTAAGTTTTATAATTCCGCTCTTGCAGATAGGCTTTTGTTGCTAAATCTGAAAAATAAAGGTGTTTTAAAGCTGTGAAAATCCAATAAATTAATTGAACGGTTTTGATATGAACCCCAAAATACTAAAAATAGCGAACAAGATTATACGGAAAACAAAGACCGTGTTTAACCGTTTAAGCCAAAAGCCGGTAATATGGGGAAATTTGCGTAAATCTACTCCATTTAGTACTGTCTTTGGATATGATAGAGGATCTCAGTCAATTGCCCGATATTATATTGATCAATTTATTTCCGAACAGTCGAAAGATATTCATGGAACTGTGCTTGAAATTGGTGATGATACTTATACAAAGCGTTGTGGTTTAATGGTAGAGCATTCTGATGTTTTACATGTGCAGGACGGTAATCCCAAAGCAACTATCGTTGCTGATTTGACATGTGCCCATAAAATTCCTGATAATACTTTCGATTGCATTATCATGCCACAAACGATACAATTTATTTATGATTTCCGTTCTGCGTTAAAACACACTTATCGAATTCTTAAACCCGAAGGAGTTTTGTTGGTAACAATGTCAGGCATAACTCAAATAAGTCGATATGACATGGAGCGTTGGGGAGATTATTGGCGGTTTACATCTTTAAGTGCTACAAAACTTTTTGAAGAATTCTTTCCTTCAGAGAAAATATCGGTTAGAGCACATGGTAATGTCCTTTCTGCAATATCATTTCTGGAAGGTCTAGCAAGCAGCGAACTTAAGAAATCTGAACTCGATTTTAATGATCCCAACTACGAACTTACAATCACTGTAAGAGCTGTAAAATAATAATATAGATCGTTAAGTTTAAAATTAAGTATTAAATGAATAATAATTTAGCTCCCATAGTGCTATTTGTCTATAATCGTCCGTTCCATACCGAACAGACCTTATTTGCCTTGCAAAAAAATAAGCTGGCAGCTCAAAGCATCCTTTATATTTATTGCGACGGATCCAAAGAAAATGCTTCGGAAGAAACGATTGAAAATATTAAAATAGTTCGTCGAATTGTCAAAGAGCAGAAATGGTGTAAAGAGGTATTCATAATAGAATCAGACCTAAATAAAGGTTTGGCATATTCGATACAAAACGGTGTTACTGAGATTATTAAAAAACATGGACGAGCAATAGTGATGGAAGATGATTTAATTACATCCCCAGTTTTTCTAAGTTATATGAATCAGGCTTTAAGTT
This sequence comes from Paludibacter sp., assembly GCA_030653695.1. Classification (GTDB taxonomy): domain Bacteria; phylum Bacteroidota; class Bacteroidia; order Bacteroidales; family Paludibacteraceae; genus Paludibacter. The sequence continues at coordinate 3,318 of JAURYY010000120.1, forward strand.
ATTATGAAAACAGAAAATCGGTTTTTTCAATCAGTGCGTACAATATGCCTTCCAATATGATTCAGATTCCTGTTGATTACGAGTATGATGTCTATGTAAGTTTAAGAAATGATTCGTGGGGCTGGGCTACCTGGGAGGATAGATGGAATCAGGTGGATTGGTCGGTGTCGCAGTATCAATTTATGTTGAAAAATCCTCAATTACAAGAGGCATTTAACAGGGGAGGAGATGATGTTTTCGAAATGCTGCAAATGCAACAGAGTGGTAAACTAAATATCTGGTCTATTCAATTTACGATGGCTCATTTTGTAAATCATGCAGTTTCTATTATCCCTACGGTTTCGTATGTCGACAATGTCGGATTAGATGGAAGTGGTGAAAATTGCGGGATACATCTTTCAATGAAGAATAATTTTCTGAATACAAATGAGAATATTCGGTTTTTGGATATATTGTATGAAGATAAACGAATTATAAATGCTTTTTACAATGCAAATTGTCGAACAAAACGTCCACTATGGCAAAAGATGATAAATAAAATAAGTAGGATGATGGGTGGGAAAAGTGTATTTGTTATTAAGAAGAAAATATATTGCTAATAGAAAAATATAAATAAAACTGTTTATCGATATGATAGGATATATTTTACTTCTTATTGTTGCAGTACTATTCCCTTTGGTTCTGGTTTATTTCTACCTGTTTTATCCAAAACAAACAATGCCAGTAGGTAATCCGGTTGAAATTAAGACTCCCGAACAGGAAAAGTATAAAAACGATTGTCTTCATCCCTGCGTTCGATATATTCCTGATGGTTTTGCTGACTATAATTGGTGGATGGTTCAATCACCCTATTATGGCAGGGACAGTAAACTAGAGAACCCAATACTGTATTATTCTAAAGATAAAACGTTTCCCTTAAAATGGGAGTGTCTGGGTATAATAAGGGACACTCCATTAACAGGTTTTAATTCTGATCCTACGTTATTTTATGAAGACAATAAACTGTGGATATTTTGGCGTGAGTACTTAACACCGCTTTGTGAACATCTGAAAGTAACGAAGGCAACAGTCGGATTTTCAACTCTGGATGGCATTAAGTTTAATCCCTTGCAGGTATATTTAACCGAAACTGAATCGGATATGGATCGGGAGCAATGCCCTATTCTGATTAAGCGAAATGATAAATATCTTTTTTATGCCGTACATTATCAATATAAGCCTGTAAGGAAAAGTTTAGGAATTGTCATTTGGGAAGGAACATCCCTGGAACATCCTGATTTTAGATTGAAAGAAACAATTAAAATGAAACCTGTTTTTATATGTGACAAATGGAAGCAATTGAAAATAGCCAATAAGATTTTCTTTTTGCCTAAGCCTTTGAAACATGATTTATGGCACTTTGATTTATTTGAATACAAAAACAAACTCTATATATTTTCAGTAGCTGAATGGGGCGATAATATAATGTTAAGCGTATCCGAAGATTATAAAAGTTTTAAAACCATTCGCAAACCACTCATCAATGCACATTTTACAGAACAACATTCCGGTTACAGGCAGTATTATTATAAACCAACAGGATTTATTGCCAATGATATTCTGTATCTTTACTTTACAGCTATAGGAAAAGAAGATAAGAATAGAAATGAGTTGTTTTTCACGAAAGCGAAATTGACATTTGAAATAGTCCTTTAATTAAAATTAGTTATCATGAAACTCTCCATCTTCACCATCATCAACAAAAACGCTCCCTGTTTAAAAAAAAACATGAAACTCAATGCGAATTAATGTTTTAATTGGATTAAACGATTATTCAAGAAATTATATTATTTTTGTAAGTGGTATTATAATATAAGTAGCTACTAAAAATGATTTCAAATAGTAATATAATACAAATTAATACGGTGTCACCACAAGATATTGGTAAGGCAGTTTCAAGCAGGGTAAAAAGCAGACGGTTGGAATTGAATCTGACTCAAAGTGGTTTAGCTAAACGGGCTGGTGTAAACATCGAAACCTACCGTAAATTTGAACGAACAGGAGAAATTTCGCTTTTGAATTTAGTGAAGTTGGCAATGGCAATG
>JAURYY010000012.1 GCA_030653695.1 Paludibacter sp.
TGTGCGATGACAGTGTTTCGACTCTGTGGCTGGGATGACAGAATTCTGATTCTGTCAATATTCTTCTTTTTTTTTCGACAGCATCGGAACCAACGTTCCGATAGCTATCGGAAGACCAAGGGGAATAATTCTGTCATCGCAGAAATACAGCATAGGAATTCAATTGAGGGTGGTATTTAGTTATATTAATTTAAATTTTCTATCTTTGTAATTCAACTAAAAAAAATATTAAATCTCATGACTTTGAAACAAATCAATCAATTGTGTAAAAACACAATGATAGAGCACTTGGGAATAGTATTTACTTCAATTGATGATAATAGAATTGTAGCTACTATGCCGGTTGATGAACGAACAATACAACCATTGAAACGTTTACACGGAGGTGCTTCCATGGCTTTAGCCGAATCGGTCGGGAGTGCAGGATCGCTGACATTAGTTGACCCATCCAAATTTACCGTTCTTGGTGTCGAAATCAGTGGAAGTCACGTGGCTACAACTTCTGAAAGCGAAGTTTTCGGTATAGGTGCTTTGGTTCATCGCGGGAAAACTCAACACGTATGGGAAATCCGAATTGAAGATAAAACAGGTAAACTCATTTCACTTTGCCGCCTTACCAACCGCATTGTTCCCATTAAGATAGAAAAATAAAAATGAATTTTGATAAAACTCAATATTTATCGCTTTTCCGGTTGCAGCAGGAATGTATAAAACGAAACATTCCATTTGTTTCCTATTGCTTGCCGCTAAGCGGCGAAATTGTAACGCTGGTACAGTATTTATCAAAACCGGCAAAACTTGATTCGATAGAAGATATTGACTCTAAATCAGGTTTTGTGGTGGTACCCTTTACTAAGTCGGAACAACATGGAGCTTATCTGTTGAAGCCAGATGTCGTTTTTGTAGCCGATGAAATTGAAGAAAATTTTATTAACAGACTATCTCAAATCAACACTTTTTTATCTATTAAAAAGCCTCTGGGAAATGAATTGCAAACAACCACTACATTCGATTTTTACACGAACGTCAACAATGCCATAAAAGCCATCAACAGTAAGGAACTTCATAAAGTGGTAATCTCGAAGATAAGGGTGGAAAAGTTGCGAGACGATTTTGATGGTGGTAATTTTTTTCTCCATTTGTGCAAAACTTATCCGCACGCTTTTGTCTATTTTATGCAATTACCCGAAGTTGGTTGCTGGTTTGGGTCAACACCGGAACCTTTATTAGTCATTGAAGATGATACTGTAAAAACGGTTTCATTAGCAGGGACGCAGGTTACGACTGGAGCTAACATCGATTCATATCGTTGGAAACAAAAAGAAATTGAAGAACAGGAAATTGTAACTCATTTTGTAGAAATGAATCTGAGCGCAATTGGAATTGAAAATTACACAAAAACAGGGCCGGCAAGCTATGAGGCTGGCAACCTGATACATTTGAAAACAGCGTTTGAATTTCCGGAAACCAAGCAGAAAAACTGCTTGGGTGATTTTTTAAAAATTTTACACCCAACTCCTTCGGTGGCAGGACTACCCAAAGCAGAAGCAAGTGATTTTATTCTGCAAAACGAAAAACACGACCGCTCCTATTACACGGGATTCCTTGGTACAGTAAATATCAACAAAAAAAGTGCTATTTTTGTAAACTTACGTTGTTTGCAATTGTTTGATAAACAGTTTGTGCTCTTTAGTGGTGCTGGTATTACCGCTTCATCGGTTCCAGAAAATGAATGGATTGAAACTGAAAATAAAATGCTGACAATGATGAATGTGATGAAGACCTGTCAAAGTGAAACTAGAAAAAAATAAAAAAATATGCCACATTTCCGACAAGGAGTTAAAAATATACCCGAAATATGCGCAAGTCTTGGCGTTCGCAAAGTAGTGATTGCACCCGGATCGCGCAATGCTCCCTTGATTTTTGCGTTCACCGCTCATCCCGAAATGGAATGCCTGAGCATGACCGATGAACGTTCAGCGGCTTATTTTGCACTTGGAATAGCACAGCAAAGTGGCGAAGCAGTAGTGATGGTTTGTACATCAGGAACTGCGGCGCTTAATTTTGCTCCCGCCATTGCCGAAGCTTTTTATCAGAATATACCATTGCTCGTTTTTACAGCCGACCGCCCTGCCGAATTGATTGATCAAGCCGATGGGCAAACACTTCGCCAGACCGATATTTATGCCAATTACATTAAAGCAAGTTTTTCTTTGCCGCTTGAAACGGTTCAAGAAGAGGATTTGCAATTTACGGATCGTCTGATATCACAAGCCATCGATACAGCAGTTTCTTTTCCGCAAGGTCCGGTGCATATAAATGTACCTTTACGTGAACCAGTGTACACATCTTTGCCTGAAACGCACTCACATCCTAAAATCATCAAAACCGTTGCAAGTAGGGTTCAGCCAACACAAGAAACTCTTGAAAACCTTCAGAAATCTTGGGTTTCTTTTAAGCGGAAGATGGTGGTGGTTGGCGTTAATCCGAAAAATGAAAAACTTAATGCTTTAGTCGCACTTCTGGCACAAGAACCCGAATTAGTAGTCGTTGCAGAGAATTTATCAAATGTTTGTAATGAAAAAATCATTACACAACCCGAATCGCTTTTTTCTTCGCTTTGGGATAAAGAACAGACTAACTTTAAACCAGATTTATTGATAACAATCGGAAATTCGGTTATTTGCAAACAGCTGAAATTATTTCTGCGCGAACAAAAACCTGTTGAACACTGGCAATTCGAATCGTCGATGCCATATATCGATACCTATAAAAGTCTGACAACCATTATTCCCGGTAGTGCAATTAAAGTATTAGGTCAAATGCCTTTCGGAAAAACGGCAAGTGCTTATTCAAGTGTTTTTCAGCTACAAATGCAGAAAATCACTCCGCTGCACGCATCTTTTGTAAATCATTCCGAGTTGTCAGATATGAGCGCAGTAACAATCCTACTAAGACTTGCTCCGAAAAACACAGTTCTTCAGCTGGCAAACAGTACATCGGTACGCTGGACGCAACTATACCCATCGCGACCCGACTTGACCTATCTTTGCAACCGAGGAACTTCCGGAATTGATGGGAGCTTATCGACTGCTGCAGGCTATGCGTATGCTTCGAAAGAACCTACTGTTTTTCTGACCGGAGATTTGTCGTTTATCTATGATTCAAATGGATTGTGGAATAACTATATAGCCAATAATTTCAAAATCATTGTATTAAACAATAATGGTGGTAATATTTTCCGTTTTATTGGCGATAAGGATTTGATGACTAATTGTCTTGAATTTTTTACCACTCCACATCAAGTGAATATCAAAGCATTGGTGGAAGCCTACGGATTAAGTTATCTCTCGTGCGACAAAACAGAAGAACTTGAATCATGTATTCAGCAACTTTTCGATGCAACAAAAGCCACAGTACTCGAAATTTTTACTGACAGCAATTTGAATACTGAAAATTATAAAGGATATTTTAAAAATATTAAAGGATTACATAAATGAGAAACTGGACAAACATTAAAGAATTTGAAGAAATTAAATTCGAGTATTTTGAAGGCATTGCAAAAATTACGATTAACCGCCCGCGATATCGCAATGCTTTCACGCCCGATACCATTAAAGAAATGATTGAAGCAATGACATATTGCAGAGAAAGTCAGGATATTTCAACCATCATACTGACCGGAGAAGGTGACAAAGCATTTTGTTCCGGCGGTGATCAATCTGTTAAAAACTTTGCCGGATACATTGGAAAGGACGGCGTACCCCGCTTGAATGTGCTCGATTTGCAAAAAATGATTCGCAGCATCCCTAAGCCGGTTGTGGCTATGGTAAACGGTTATGCTATCGGGGGCGGTCATGTGTTGCATGTTGTATGTGATCTTACTATTGCTTCCGAAAATGCTATCTTCGGACAAACCGGTCCACGAGTGGGAAGTTTCGATGCAGGTTTTGGTGCTTCGTATCTAGCACGCATTGTTGGACAGAAGAAAGCCCGCGAAATATGGTTTCTTTGTAAGCAGTATTCGGCTGCAGAAGCGTTGGATATGGGATTGGTGAACACTGTCGTTCCTTTCGTTCAATTGGAAGACGAAACGGTGGCATGGTGCAAAAAAATGATGGAACATAGTCCTTTGGCACTGCGTATGATTAAATCCGGACTGAATGCAGAATTAGACGGACAGGCTGGAATTCAAGAGTTGGCAGGCAATGCTACTCTGTTGTATTACATGACCGAAGAAGCTCAAGAAGGAAAAAATGCTTTCTTGCAAAAACGGAAACCGGATTTTTCAAAATATCCGAAATTTCCGTAAAATATTCTACAAAGAGTTCGTATGGTAATAAAATTATAAAGTCAATTAGTTATTTTTCGATTATGTAAATAGTAGAATTAAGTTGTTTTGTTACAGTTGCTAATTTGCCAGCTACATTGATAAATAACCATCTTTAGTAATGGTTACTGGCTCTTGGTTTTTTTTAACCCTGAAAAATGAAGATACAATCCTGGATACAAGCTTTTCGCTTAAAAACACTGCCGCTGGCATTATCGAATACCATCGTCGGGACGGCATTGGCAGTATTAGATGGCGGTTTTCGCCTGCCGGTCTTTGTGTTGGCGGCTCTGACCACTGTTTTACTGCAGATATTGTCGAATATTTCCAACGATTATGGTGATTTTATAAACGGAAAAGATACAGCCGAGCGCATAGGCCCGAAACGCATGGTGCAGTCAGGCGATATTTCGCCTCAAACCATGCTCAAAGCCATGATTGTGGTAGGTGTGTTGTGTGCCATCACCGGCGTTTCGCTTATCTGGATTGGTTTAAAGGGTATTAATATCGCCAATACTTTGATTTTTGGAGTATTGGGAATTGCAGCTATTGCTGCAGCCATTCAATATACCGTTGGAAAAAATCCCTACGGATACAGAGGGTTAGGCGATTTACTAGTTTTTATTTTCTTTGGATTAGTAGGTGTTCTTGGAACTTATTTTATGCACACACAAAGTTTACGTTGGGATTTGATTTTGCCTGCCTCGGCAATAGGATTTCTGAGTATGGGCGTGCTGAATATGAACAATATGCGTGACTACGAAGCCGATAAAAATGCCGGAAAAAGAACCATTGTGGTGGTTTTCGGACTTTCAAAAGCAGCCTACTATCACTTATTTCTGATTGTCGGTGCTGTTCTATTGATGGTTGTATTTACATTATTGAACTATCAAACGCTTTGGCAGTGGCTGTTTTTGCTTGCTGTTCCCATGTTGTTACTGAACCTGAAAAAGGTATTTAGTTATAAAACAGGTAGTGAACTTCTTCCTGAACTGGCACGTGTATCTATCTCCACACTTGTTATTTCGGTGATGTTTTTAGTAGGAATGATATTTAGGTAAAAGACATTAGAGCAAAGAGAAAAGAACAAAGAGAAAAGAACAATCCCGATAGCTATCGGGACAAGAATCAAGACAAGATAGAACGGAGTTTGTTAAATAATTAACATATTTGAAGTTTAAGCTATTTTTGACGTTTAATATAGAACAAATCGGAAGAAATAACTTTAAAACATGTTCTATGAGTTTATGAAATTATAAAGTTTAATATTTTTAGATGTTTGTAATGACAATTGTTTGTTATTCAACAATATCAATATTTTAAATGACAATGTTATTTTCTAACAATTACCAAGAAAATTTTCGCACCTGCTATCTTATTGGTAAATAAAGATGAACGCAAAATATTCTACAATAAATCTTCATTTCAAGTTTCCTGCAGGTACTTCGCGGGGCGTTTTACTATATAAACCATCTACATTCCTGATACTCGTAAAAGACGGTATAACGGGTATCGGAGAGTGTTCTACCATTCCTGGTTTAAGTGTTGACCCGATGCATACCTATCAGCAAAAATTGGATGAACTTTGTCGGGCTATCAATGAAGGAAAGCAATCGGATACTGTTGATTTATCTGATTATCCCTCCATTGCTTTTGGACTCGAAACCGCTTTACTCGATGTAGCTGCCAACGGTACAAAATGTCTTTATTCCTCTGCATTTACTCAAGGGAAGAGAGGAATTTCGATAAACGGATTGGTGTGGATGGGGGATAAAGATTTTATGCAAACGCAAATACGCGAGAAAATTGCAGCCGGTTTCCGTTGCATAAAACTGAAAGTAGGTGCACTTGATTTTAAAACCGAATTGGAAATCATCACCGGCATTCGTAATCAGTTTTCACCCAACGATATTGAAATCCGATTGGATGCCAACGGAGGTTTTAGTTCAAAAGACGCATTGGAGAAACTGCATAAACTTTCTACATTTTCAATTCATTCCATCGAACAGCCCATTAAGGCAAGGCAATTTGAAGCAATGGCTGATTTATGCCAAAAATCACCTATTCCTATTGTGTTAGACGAAGAATTGATTGGCGTGGAACCTGAAGAAAAAGAATTGATTGTTGAAAAAATAAAGCCTGCTTACATTATTTTGAAACCGAGTATGATTGGAGGTTTTCGAGAGTCGGAAAAATGGATATTTTTAGCGAAAAAACACAATGTTGGTTGGTGGATAACTTCTGCATTAGAATCAAATATTGGTTTGAATGCCATAGCGCAATGGACTTTTACATTGAATTCAAAACTACCGCAAGGACTTGGAACCGGGCAATTATATCACAATAATACTCCCTCGCCACTAACTATTCAACAAGCAGAATTGTTCTATATGCCTGAAAAGGAATGGGATTTAAGTTTACTCAAGTTATGAAGAACGATAGCATACAGCTTAACGGTAAAATTTTCAACAGGAAGAATTTACAAAAACTACATGTTGCCAACGAGCCGGAAAATTCATGGCGAAATGTGATATTTCATTTTTTGAAAAACTGGTTTGATGCTTCCGAAACCATTTTGGCTCAGACTTCAGGTTCCACCGGCGCACCCAAAGACATTCGGCTTACAAAGCAAAGTATGATCAATTCCGCCCGAATGACCAATCAATTTTTCGGACTGACATCCGGAAAATCTGCTTTACTTTGCCTGCCGGCTTCGTATATAGCGGGTAAAATGATGCTGGTGCGTGCGTTGGTTAGTGGTTTTAACCTGATTGCTGTTGAACCGAAAGCAAATCCGTTTGAAAATCTGAATGTGCCGATAGACTTTGCTTCCATTACACCCTATCAGTTATTTCATTCAGCCGAAACCTTAAAAAATGCACCAATAAAAAATATAATTGTCGGCGGTGGACGTGTAAATTCCAAACTTGAAGCAATTGCTGCGTCTATTTCTGCTTCGGTGTACGAAACTTACGGCATGACCGAAACCTGTTCGCATATTGCGTTGCGCTGTTTCAATGGATATAAAAAATCCGATTTTTTCACGGTACTCGAAGGGGTATCTATCGGTCAGAACGAAATTAGTTGTCTGACTATTCGCGCTCCTCATTTGCTTTCGGACGAAATTCAGACCAACGATATTGTGGAACTTATCAACGGTAATTCGTTTCGATGGTTAGGTAGGGCAGACTCAGCTATTAATACCGGCGGGATAAAAATTCATCCTGAACCGGTGGAGAAAAAACTTGAAAATTTGATTTCCAAACCATTTTTTGTGTCATCAGTCCCCGATCAAATGTTGGGCAACAAAATAATTCTGGTTATTGAATCCGAAAAATTTCAAGAAGAACAGGAACTTGAATTAAAATCACATTTAGTGTCAATGCTCAATAAATACGAAATACCGAAACTGATATGTTATGTCCCCCGTTTTGTGTATTCCCTAAGTGATAAAGTGCTTCGCTCCGAAACGCTGAAAAAATATACGGAGGATGATTTGCTTTAGAAATTTTAGTCGACAATAAATCTGTGTGATGCCCGAAACTCTGTATTTGATGAAGTGAGTTGATAGATGTTTTTTTTTGAATGTTGGGTTTAAAAAATGCAAATCAAATCAGATAAGTTTCAAAAAAGTGTTACTTTTGCAGTTCTATTAACTTATTACTTTTAAGTGAAATATGATTAAATATATAATTTTGGCAATATTCTCAATGTTTTTTGGGAATATACTTTCTCAGGAAAAAGTATTATTATATCCCAATGGGGTCCGCGAAAGTAATGGAATAACCGAAAATGAAAGTTTTCAGCGAAGCGATTTTGTAATCAATATTACAGAGCCACGTATGTATGTTTATCCGGTTGAAAAGGGAAATGCAAGCGGAACAGCTGTTTTGATTTGCCCGGGCGGAGGATATTCGGGCGTATCGGTCATCAAAGAAGGCGAAGAAATTGCTAAATGGTTTAACGAATTTGGAGTTTCGGCTTTTGTGCTGTATTATCGTATGCCCAACGGGCATTGGGATATTCCACTGAAAGATGCCCAACAGGCATTCTTCATAATTCGGAATCGTGCCAATGAATGGAACATAAATAAGAAGAAAATAGGCATAATGGGTTTCTCGGCTGGTGGTCATTTGGCATCAACTGTTGGAACTCATTTCAAAACTAAAAATGAACGACAGGCTTTTATGGTTTTGGGCTATCCGGTTGTAACCATGAACAGAGAAATTACGCACGGTGGATCGCGTAAAAATTTACTTGGAGAGCAACCATCAGACGAATTAGTTAAATTGTATTCGAACGAATTGCACGTTACCGGTAAGACCCCACCCACTTTTATCGTTCATGCTAAAGATGATAAAGCTGTGCCAATTGCCAACAGTGAAAATTTGATGAAAGCATTAACGGAAAAAAAAGTACCTGCGGAACTGAAGATTTACGACAAAGGTGGGCACGGATTTGGAATGCGAAAAAGTGGAATTCCTGCAGATAACTGGAATGAAGAATTGAAAACCTGGTTAAAAAGTCAAAAACTGATTAAATAGAAAAAATGATTCCTGAATCAAACACCCAAGCAACTGAGCTTCTACAAAAATTGATTGAGATACCTTCATATAGTAAAGAAGAAGTCAATGTGTCCGATTTTTTAGTCAGTTATATCGAAGCAAAAGGTTATGCCGTATCCCGAAAGGATAACAATATTTGGTTGATGAGTCCGGGATTCGATTCGTCACGCCCCACCATTTTACTCAATTCGCATATTGATACTGTAAAGCCGGTTACGGGCTGGACTCGCGATCCATTTACTCCGACTGTCGAAAATGGAAAACTCTATGGTTTGGGGAGTAATGATGCCGGAGCTTCAGTGGTGAGTTTGCTTTTTGCATTTTTTTACCTGACTCAGCAACCACAGACATTTAATTTGATTTTTGCAGCCACAGCCGAAGAAGAAATTTCGGGTAAAAATGGAATTGAAAGTCTTATAAAAGAATTACCTCCGATAGACTTTGCAATAGTAGGCGAACCAACCGGTATGCAACCGGCCATTGCCGAAAAAGGATTGATGGTTCTCGATTGTACAGTTTGCGGAAAAGCAGGACATGCTGCCCGAAATGATGGTGAAAATGCAATCTACAAAGCATTGAAAGATATTGAATGGTTTCGGACATACCAATTCTCTGATTCTTCAGAATTGCTGGGTCCGGTGAAAATGACGGTTACTCAGGTAAACGCCGGAACGCAACACAATGTGATTCCCGACAAATGCTCGTTTGTAGTTGATATACGTTCCAATGAGAAATATACGAACAGCGAGATATTGACCGAAATACTTAAAAACGTAAACTGCGATGTTCTTGCACGCTCTACCCGCCTGACATCCAGTGCAACACCTCTCGATCATCCGTTCGTAAAGCGTGCAAAAGAATTAAATCTGAAACCTTACGGTTCTCCAACATTATCTGACCAGGCACTAATGCCATTCCAGAGTGTAAAAATTGGACCGGGAGATTCGGTGCGTTCTCATACTGCCGACGAATTTGTTTTGGTTGATGAAATTCATGTTGCAATTGATTTGTACGTTCAGTTATTAAATGGATTGAAATTATAATCAGTTTTATTATTCTTCCCCCTAATTTTTATTTACTTTTTGGCACAATTTATTAAATTACATTGTAATTTTGTCGTCAGTTTATTTAGAGCTGTTTCTAAATGATATTTTTCATGCGCTTAGTTCTTTTTTTTTACGCTAATATCATATAGCCTGTCCCTGTTTGTTCCCAAGTATCTGAAATTTATCGGTAATTATGATAAATTTGGAACAAACTTAGCCCATAATGATTAATGCTTGAGTGTAAAGAATTTACACAGAGCGATGTAAAACAGTAAGTTTTTGTTGAATAAATATTTTATAAATCAAATCATTTTCATTAAACATTATCAAATCAATCATTTAACTGTGATACAAATGAACTTAAAAAATGCCTTTTCAGTAATTATTTTCTTGCTTTTTTGTGCAGGAATATTTAAACTTCATGCTCAAAGCAACTTAAGTGTTGTTTTTCAGGATGGGTCGAACGAACAGATTTCAATCGGTTCAATCAACACAATCAAGTTTACAAATGATGGAATGAATATAAATATGGGAAGTGGTACTACTTCAGTTTATACATTTTCATCCATCAGAAAGCTGCTGTTTAAAACCGTTTCCGGTGTAAACGAACTATTGGACAACACTTCCCAAATACAAATTTACCCAAATCCGGTGAAGCTTATGCTGTATTTAAAAAATGTTGTAGATTCTGATTTAAAAATCAAAATATTTCGATCAGATGGTGCGTTAGTTTTTGACAACATCCTGTCATCAGCCCAGCAGTGTATCGATGTCAGTCAATTAAATCAAGGATTATATGTTTTACAAGTGAATAACCAGACTATTAAATTTGCTAAGTTATGAGAAAGTACGCAGCAAACATTGTTTTGGCTGTTTTTGTTGTTTCGTTGTTGATAGCACAGCAAAAGATTAAAGTTTTTAAAAGCGATAAATCTATTATCAGTTATAGTACATCGACTATTGATAGTTTAAAATTCAGAGGAAACAGTACTGTGTTAGATGTTTATAAAAACGATAAAACAGTTGCAAATTTCCTTGTTGCTGAAATCGACAGTGTTAATATGAATGGTGGAATCTTTGTCGGAGCAGGATCAAGTTCAAGTATGACAAAAGCCATGAGTACAACATCCACTCAACCCAATTTCTATATAAGTTCAAGAGCACTCATATCGTCGGCTACCATGATGACTGTCACCATTGGAGGAACCAGTGTGGTTTCATTTATACCAAAATACGGAGGATACAAGTTTCTGATATCTACACCAACTATGACAAAAGGGGCAGCTTATGTGGTTTATACGGGTGGTTCATATTCCGGTGGAACTTCAACGAATAATTTGTTTTTGGGTGGAACTTTTTCAAGTACAGGAGCAACAACTAAAAAGTCAGGTACATTGTCTGCTACGGCAACAGTAAATACAATATCGTTCTAATATAACCGAAAGAGCAGCCATCCTTACAATCAGATGGTTGCTCTTTTTTGTATTTTCAATTAATCAAATTCATTATTTCTGTTACATTCAGGTTTTTTGTAATTTCATTATCGGAATTTACCATTGCATCGAACAAAAGCATTTTCTCTTCCTGAAGTTTCATGATTTTCTCTTCAATAGTGTTTCGAGAGATAAACTTATATACAAACACTTTGTTTTTTTGCCCGATACGATGTGCACGGTCGAAAGCCTGTGCTTCGGCAGCCGGATTCCACCAGGGGTCGAGCAGAAACACATAACTGGCTCGCGTTAAGTTGAGGCCGATACCTCCGGCTTTGAGCGAAAGAAGAAAAACCTGTTTTTCATCCGTTTGCTGAAATTGCTCCACTTGTTCTTTCCGGTTTTTTGTGCTTCCATCCAAATAGCAGTATTTAATTTCCCTTTCTTCCAAAAAATTTCTGTATAGTTTTAAATGTTCAACAAAGGAGCTGAATACAAGAACTTTATCTCCCTGCTCAATAACATCAGTAAGCATTTCGCAAACCGCTTCAAATTTGCCCGAAGTTTCATTGTAGTTTGAATCGACCAGCGATGGATGATTGGCTGATTGACGCAGGCGCAATAAACCTTCGAGTATTACAATCGGATTTACAGTGTCGTTGTTTTTTTTATTTTCCAAAAATATATTCACAAACTTATTGCGTGTTTCGCGATAAAACGAATTTTGCTCTTCGCTCATGTCGCACCACTGAACAAAAATTGATTTTTCGGGCAAATCGGTTAACACATCATCTTTGTGCCTTCGGAGTAAAAAAGGCTTGATTAGTTGTCGATATAATTCCTGTTTTTCGGGTTGCTTACATGAGCGGCTGAAATTATTTGCCGAACCTAACATATTGCGGTTAAAAAAGTGTACTTGAGACCACAAATCGGTCATTGAGTTTTCGAGTGGCGTGCCGGTTAGTGTCAGGAATCGTTTTGCGTGAAGCGACAAACAGACCTGCGTTATGTCGGCTTGTGGATTTTTTATGGCTTGTGCTTCATCCAGAATGATATAATTAAACCGTTCTTTTGTAAAAAAATGCTTATCACGGCGGAGTATGGCGTAACTTGTAAGCAAAATATCAGGTTCGCCAATATTTTCAAAATCTTTTGCGCGTTGGTTGCCTGTATGTACATACATTTTAATTTCGGGAGTAAATCGGGCAGCTTCTTGTTCCCAGTTATAAACCAAACTTGTAGGAACTACGAGTAAACTTGTACCTCGATTTTTTTCTTTCATCAATTGCAGCAAACACAAAGCCTGAATGGTTTTGCCAAGTCCCATATCATCGGCAAGGCAGCCACCTAATCCCATTTCGTCGAGCAAGCGCAACCAGTTATAACCTTGCTGCTGATAATGCCGCAGTTCGCCGGTAAATCCTTTGGGTAAATCGAAATTAACATCGAGTTCATGTTCTAAAAATCGGCGCATGTTATCTTTTACCGACAGCTTTACTTTCGCTGTTTTCTTCAGTTCATCGGCTATTACGCAGTAATGTTTCGAAATGGTGGCTTTTCCATCCTCAATTTTGCATAATTCACTCAGCGATTTGTATTCGTCAATCCATGCTTGCGGAATCTGGACATACTCGCCATTGGGCAGTAGTAATTCCCTTTTGTTGAGTTTTATATAATGCAGTACTTGTAAAAATGGTATTTTATACTCGCCAAATTCAACTTTTCCCTTAATATCGAACCAGTCGCGTCCTTCTTCTAATTCAACGAAAATTTTTCTTTCGCCCATAAAAATCGGGTGCTGCACTTTCGATTTTTTCAGGAAGCGTATTTCAATACCAGCCGATTCAATGAGTTTGTAACGCTCGTTTATCCATTCAATGCCATCAACATATTGCATCTTCTGAACTTTAGCGTCTAAATTGAGACCAATATTTTTCAGTGCGTTTATGTGTAATTCTTCTGTTTCTCTATCGCGTTCTACCTGATAAATGGTAAAAGAATCATCGTGTAAGTCCACCCTGCTGGTTCTCCCACCCTGCCCTGCCCAGAACTGAAAGTCGTTGTATTCAAAAATCAGTTCCAGTACAATCTCATTCGACACAGGATTTTCGTTTTCCTCTTCAAACATCGAAAATTTCCGCGTCGTATTGAGTTCTTTTACCAGCAATACAACATTGGTAAGTTCGCTGATGGTTTCAATTTCGAAACCGGTGGCTACAACCCGGTTGGAAGGCACAAGCGGTAAAATTACCTTTTGAACATACTCGTAAGAGCTTATTTGCGAAACAGTAACAAATTCTTTCGAAAAAAAAGGAACTAACTTTGCTCCATCAATTTCGTTTTCAAATTCGTAAATTTTGTTTTTAACGAGTACGCGGGCGGTTTTGCGCGAAACAAGCGTGCCATTGAGCAGGTTAAATGTTTTTTTACGGCAGCTTAAATCCAACGAATAATTAATACAGTGAGGCTTTTTATCGAAACAATATAACACTTCGGGCATTTCGACTTCGATCGAAATTTTTTTCCAGGTAAACGGAAATTTTCCTTCTGGCAGATAAAGGAGTTTATTGGCAATATTCTCGAAAAATTTATTTTGGTATGTGTTGATATATTCTGTCAGGTATTCTTTGATATACTCAAGGTTGGCAGCTTTCTTTTTTCGGGAATTTCCATCAAAATATTTGTTTAGCAAATCTTCCCACGACACTACTTCTCTGTCCGTTATTTTCGAAATAATCACTGCCCTTTGTAGCCGGAAACAACATTCTAATAAAATATTATCTGTTTCATCAAAAAGCGCTGTGAAATTTGATTTATTCTTCTGGTTTACTTTAATAAAATTTACCGAAAACTGTCCGTTGTCATCGGCATCAACAATGGTACATTCGGGGAAACAACCCAACATGCCATTTGCACTTAATGTATAAACTACCGCTTTATTCATTTAATAATCATTGAATTAAAAATCCGCAACTCTTACAAAAATCCTCCGTCATTGTGTTGTTCATAAATCCGTTACGAATTTTCACAGCTCGTTCGGATGTTATTATTTCCTGAAAATCATCAGAAAATATATTCCCGAGATTGATTGCCCCATCAGCATCTAAACAGCAAGGAACAACCCTTCCATCTGATAAAACAGCGATGTGGTCACGTAGTCCGTAACATATTTTTGTCATTTCCGAACGATTCGTTTTTCCGTCGGGCCAATCAAATCGGGGTGCATGTTGCAGAAAAATATGATCGGCGAGTTTGATGCCTTCCTTTCGGCTTTTCAAGTTCATCTCCTCTGCCGGTTTATAAAACATTGTTGCAATTTTTTCCAAGCAAATATTACTGAAATTCGAACTTTCATCTACTCCGTCGTTCCACAAACGCAAGTTGATATATGTTTTTGCAGAAGCTTGGGTTGCATAACCGAAAATGGTTTCAAGATAACTTTCTAAATGAGCCAAAGTAATATTTTCTTCGGCATCGTGGAGCGATATATTGATTTGACGGATGGGATGTCGGAGTAAAACGTCTTTTGTTCGCTCAATCAATGCACCGTTGGTGGTAATATTTACATTCAGTTTTGCTGCTTCGGCTATAGTAAGAATTTCATCCAATCGCGGATGTAATAGCGGCTCGCCAAGTACATGAAGGTAAATGTAATCGGTATAAGGTCGGATTTTATTTATAACCAATTGAAATTCATCTACCGACATAAATTTTGACGGACGTGTGGTTTTAAAACAAAAGCTGCAACCGAAATTGCAGCTGTTGGTTATTTCAATATATATTTTTTTGAATTTCAAAACATTAAAAATAGAAATTAAGAAATCTCGATACCGGTATTTTTAATCTCATTCGCAAAAGGGTTTGAAGAACTAAATTCATCTGTTTTGAACGGATGTGGTTCAATTCTCAAATCAATTTTCCTCCGTATTCGCATCAATTCCATTTGTGTTTCATAAAAATCAGTCATATTGTCAATGATTACTGCAATATCAATATCACTATCTTCGTGTTCATTTCCTCTTGCATACGAACCGAAAAGATATGATTTGCTAACAACCAGATTTTTAGGAATCTGATCAATGAAATTTTTTGCCGTTTCTATAACTGATTGATTAACCATAATCTTAATTCTTCAATACGTTTTATCCAGATTTGTGTATATTCAGATGTACATCTTTTCTGAAAATCTTGTTTGTAATTGTCGTATCGGGCATTCAAATTAAAAGTTGAAATTTCATCTAACCATTCTTCATGATTTTCAGAAATTTCTAAATTTGATTTTTTAGCCAATCTCAATAAATCATGTGTAAAAAGCGGGTGTTTTGAATACTGCTTTACATAAATTGCTTTTAAAATCTTCTCCAAAACTAAATGTCCTATAAATAACGCCCAGTTGTAATCTTTTGAAGAACAAAGATTACACATGGTTACATAATTTTGTTCAGATGAACTCTTCCAATATTTTATAATATTATCAGGATTTTCAATAAGTTCATCCATAGTAGCATTTTTTAAAATTTGTACGATACAAAACTACAACTTTTTTATTTGAAATCAATAATATGATGAATGGAAAGAATTCCCGCAATTTTTTGTGATTCTTCATCTTCGATAACAGCCAGCGTAGTTATATTGTTTTCGTCCATCATTTCAAGTGCATCAGTCAGCAGTGCATTTTTATTTATTCGTTTGAATTCGCGGGACATAAAATCTGCAGCTTTCAATTGTTTAATATCATCAAAATGCTGTATAGCCCGGCGGATATCTCCATCAGTGATTATTCCCGCCGCATTTCCCTGATGGTCGGTTACTAAAGTCATGCCAAGCCTTTTGTTACTCACTTCGTAGATAACATCCTTAAATAATGTGTTTTCGTTTACTTTTGGAATGTCAGTTGTCATTTCATCTTTTACTCGGTTTAGCAACTGCCTACCTAAAGCACCGCCCGGATGATACAATGCATAGTTTTCGGCTTTGAAATTGCGGCGTTCCATCAGGCAAATCATCAGCGCATCGCCCATAACCAGCATGGCAGTCGTCGATGTTGTAGGTGCTAATCCCAACGGACAAGCTTCTTTTTCAACGCCGGTATAAATTGTTACATCAACCTCGCACGATAAGGCGGAATTCCGGTTTCCGGTCATAGCTATCAAACGGCATCCTAATTTTTTGAGCGGAGCAACAACATTCAGTATTTCGGAAGAATTTCCGCTATTTGAAATAAGTAATACAATATCGTTTTTATCAACCATTCCCAAATCGCCATGCATGGCTTCGGCTGCATTCACAAAAATCGAAGGTGTACCGGTCGAAGCCAATGATGCTGAAATTTTATGTCCGATAATACCCGATTTACCAACACCCATAATCACTAATTTACTTTTGCAATTGTAAATCATCTCGAAGGCTTCATTAAGTTCATCTCCTAATTTATCGGATAGTTTCTGCAATTCCTCAATCTCTTGCTGAAATATTTCTTTTGAACGTTTTATAAAATTCATATTATATTTTTCACCTTTAGGGGTTAGGGGTTGTTTTTACGTAATATCATTTCAATAAACTCACGCACGCAACCTTCGCCACCTTTTTTGCTCATTTGTAAAATTCCGGGAATCCGTTTCACAGCATCCAAAGCATTTGCCGGACATGCAGCAAGTCCGACCGCCGAAAGCAATTCTAAACAATTAATATCATCGCCAATGTACGCAACTTCATTGAGACTAATACCTTCTTTCTGGCAAATTTCCATTGCTGAAGCCAATTTTCCTCCTTCACGTTTGCCCTGATAAAGATAATCGAGTTTTAGTTTATTAAAGCGCCGTTCAACCATTTTGGTGTCTTCCGAAGTAATAATACCGGTTTTAATTCCGTGCTTACGAATGAGTTGCAATCCCATTCCATCGTGTGTGTTGAATTTCTTTAATTCATCGCCATTTTCGGAGTAATACATGCCGGCATCGGTCAATACTCCATCTACATCGGTCAAAAAGAGTTTGATGTTTCGCGTTCCGTGTTCCTCGTTCCGTGTTTCAGGTTTCAGGTTTCGGGTTTCGGGTTCTGCATTCCGTATTTGAATATCTTGGCTCAGGGCTCTTTCCCGATTCCCGATAGCTATCGGGACGGGATGGCTCTTAATTCCTTTGGTAATATTATCAATCAAAATGGCTTGTTCCAATATTTCGCGAATTTCTGATAAAAAAATCTGATTGGGTCCATCGCTAAAAGCATGTTCGGGATCGGGATGTACTTCGGCAAAAATAGCATCGACACCCACTGCAAGTGCAGCCCGCATCAGATAAGGCACCATTTCGCGGTTTCCGCCGGTCGAAGTTCCTTGTCCGCCGGGTTTCTGCACCGCATGTGTAGCATCGAACACAACCGGAAAACCATAACTGCGCATTTCAACCAAACCAGTCATGTCAACTACCAGATTATTATAACCGAAACTTGTTCCCCGCTCGCAAAGCAATATGTTTTCATTGCCCGAATCGCGCAACTTGTCAATCACATTTTTCATATCCCAAGGTGCCATAAACTGACCCTTTTTTACATTGACAATTTTACCGGTTTTTGCGGCGGCTATTAATAAATCGGTCTGACGGGAAAGAAAGGCAGGAATCTGTAACATATCAGCAACTTCAGCAACAGGAGTACATTGCCATGTCTCGTGAACATCCGTAATTATCGGAAGATTGAGTTCGTTTTTAACCCTTTGAAGAATTTGCAATCCGCTTTCCATGCCCACACCGCGCGGTGCTTTTGCCGATGTGCGGTTGGCTTTGTCGAATGATGATTTGAAAATAAGATGAATTTGCAGTTCCTCACAAATACTTTTCAATTCGGTAGCAACTTGCATTGTCATTTCTTCCGATTCGATGACGCAGGGTCCGGCAATCAGCACAAACCGGTTGTTACCACCAATATCGAACCTGTTAAGTACATTTATTTTTCGGGTTTCAGTCATTTGTTGTCAGTGTTGAGTTGCTAATTTATACTAATAAGGACAAGATTATACTTGTCCTTATGATTTTTTTTGAGATTTAAAAGTGATTTAATTTTGATACACCCGAACCCAGTCAACCTCAAGATGACCGCTACTGCCAAGCATTTTTTCGGGAATGAACGAATTGAATACCAAATACATCGATTCAGCCGGAATGTAACTTGTAGTACGATAAACTTCTATATTGTTTATCATCCAGATTAACTCATTTGTGTTCCAGATTAGTGTGTAAATTAAATAGTTGGTTGGGTTTAATCCTTTAATTTCAACACCATCAACAATATTCTCTGTTACGTTGCCCACCCTGATTTGTTTTCCATCGAAATGGAAAATATTAATGTGTGGTAGTTTACCATCGACACCCAACCAGAAGGCATGGTTTATTTTTCCCGCACAACGAAGTTTTGCGCTGAAAATGCCTCCCTTTTGTCTGAATTCATCTGCTGTTTGCAATACATCGGAAGAATATTTAAATTCTTTCTGAATAAATCCTTTTTCGGGATGCCAGGCTGCCGCAGTCAGTTTTTCGTGTTTTGTTATAATTCTCAGGATGTCGTGTTCTACCGAAATATTCCTTCCTGCATTGTTTCCTTGTTTTTCATTAGCAAACGAATGATTTCCTGTTAATTTGGAGTTTTTGTAGTGAAAGCCGTAGTTCCATCGCGATTTATCTAAAGTGTTCCATTTAAATTCATCGTTGAAAGTAAGTTTCATCGATTTTAATTTCTCAAATCGTTCAGGGTTTTCTTTGTTGTAAAAGGCGATGTCAGGATTGTTTTCAAGTTCGTGGAAACGCTGCTCCTTTTCATAATCAGGTGTCGAATGCCACCTTTTTTCATTTTTCCAAAAGTCATTGGATTTTTTGAATTCTGATGTTGCCACTACTTCTTTTAAATGCATATATTCTTTTGCAACATACGAATCGTGGTAACGCATATATATTTTATATGCTTTCGATTTTTCAAAAATTAGTAGTTTTTTAAGTTTCTCCGATGCTTTTACTTTTTTCTTGTCTCCCAAATTTTCAAATTCAGGGGTCAGTTTAAAATCCTCGTATTCCTTTAATTCGCGCGATCCTAAAACACGATAATATAACCTTAAAGAAACAGTGTTCTGAAGTTTTTTAAATTTGGTTATGGCTCTGTATTCTTCGGTGTCTTTGTATTTCCGGTTTCGAAGTGTGTTTTTATTTTCCACAAAAGAGGGAGATTTTACTTCGTGGAAAAGGATTTTATATTTTGCAAGTTCGAGTGATTTTTCAACCTCATAGTATCGATGCATTGCTTTTGCCAGCTCAAGTTCATCTTTTTCAATCTTGGCTGTGGGAGTGATTCCTCCTGTTAATTTTTTCCAGAATAGATTCATTTTGTCTATGAATTAATCAGTTTGTACTTAAAAACCAGTTTAATCAGAAGAATTATTTTTTAACGTATTAATTTTTTCGATGCACATTTCAATGCTATCAACAATCTTAGGTTGATAATTTTGATGGGTAACGGGCAAGAATCTCTCTGTAGTCATGCGTTTGAAAAAATTGGTAAGATCATTAAAAAACCCATTTTGATTAACAATAATGAGCGGTTTTTTGTGTTCACCAACCACTCCCGATGCAATCACATCAAACATTTCATCAAGAGTACCATAACTTCCGGGCAGTACTACAAAAATATCAGCCGTTGTTTTCATGATTGTCTTCCGTTCACTCATCGTTTCTACCGAAATTAATTCGGAACAAAGCAAACTCTGACGCTTCATTCTGATAACTGCATGAGGTATTACGCCTGTGATTTTACCTTTTTTGCTGTATGCGCCTTCCGAAACAGCCGACATCGAACCACCAGTAGCACCGCCAAAAATAAGCACATGACCGCTTTCGGCAATCCACTCGCCTAATCGGAAAGCCGCTTGTAAATAATCCTCAGCAATATGATTGCTCGATGAGCAGTAAACGGCTATGTTCATGTTTCTCGTTTCTCGTTTCATGTTTCATGTTTCTCGTTTCATGTTTTGCGTTTCGGGTTTTCAACACGAAACCTGAAACTTTGAACACGGAACGGTTTTAGGCATCAATCTTGGCGTAAGTTGCATTTTCCTCAATAAACTGACGGCGTGGTGCTACATCATCGCCCATCAACATGGAGAATACATGGTCGGCAGTTGCCGCATTTTCGATGGTTACCTGGCGCAATGTACGGTTTTCAGGATTCATCGTTGTGTCCCAAAGTTGAATTTCGTTCATTTCACCCAAACCTTTGTATCGTTGTGTATGAATGGAACCCTCATTTCCGCTTCCGTATTTTTCAATAAATGCCTGACGCTGTAGCTCGTTCCAGCAATATTCTTCTATTCTTCCCTTTTTACAAAGATAAAGAGGAGGAGTAGCAATGTAAAGGTAACCGTATTCGATCAGTTCTTTCATGTGGCGGAAGAAAAATGTCATTATCAATGTGGCAATATGGCTTCCGTCAACATCAGCATCGGTCATGATGATAATTTTATGATAACGGAGTTTTGCGATATTTAGTGCCTTACTGTCTTCTTCTGTTCCAATGGTTACTCCTAAAGCAGTGTAAATATTGCGAATTTCTTCACTTTCGAGTACTTTGTGGGGCATGGCTTTTTCTACATTCAGAATTTTTCCACGTAGGGGCAATATAGCCTGAAACTGACGACTGCGCCCTTGTTTGGCGGTTCCACCTGCCGAATCTCCCTCAACAAGATACAGTTCGCATTTGGCGGGATCTTTATCGGCGCAATCGGCTAATTTTCCGGGTAATCCTCCTCCCGAAAACGGCGATTTGCGTTGTACCATTTCGCGGGCTTTACGTGCGGCATGACGGGCGGTGGCAGCAAGTATTACTTTTTCGACTATGATGCGTGCCGATTTTGGATTTTCTTCAAGATAATTTCCCAATGCTTCTGAAACAGCCATTTCAACCGAACCCATTACTTCGTTGTTACCAAGTTTAGTTTTAGTTTGCCCTTCGAACTGAGGTTCCTGAACTTTAATCGAAATGACCGCTGTCAGTCCTTCGCGGAAGTCATCGCCGCTAATTTCAATTTTCAGTTTTTCGAGCATTTTACTGTCTTCGGCGTATTTTTTAAGTGTACGCGTCAGTCCGCGACGAAAACCGGCAAGATGTGTTCCTCCTTCAATGGTGTTGATATTATTCACATAAGAGTGTATATTTTCATTGTACGAAGTATTGTAGGTCATGGCTATTTCGACCGGAGTACCGTTTTTTTCGGTGTTGATATGTATTACGCTGTCAATCAGCTTTTCGCGTGCTTCATCTATGTATTCGACAAATTCCTTCAATCCTTCTTTGGAGTGGAATATTTCTGATTTATGCAGTCCATCGTCATTTACATTTCGCATATCGGTGAGTGTAAGTGTTAAGCCGGCATTCAGATAAGCTAGTTCGCGCAAACGGGTAGCCAGAATATCGTATTTATAAACCGATTCGATAAAAATACTACTGTCAGGTAAAAATGTTACCAAAGTTCCTGTTGATGTTGAAGTCCCGATTTCTTTAATATCAAATTTCGGAATCCCTTTTTCATATTCCTGCATATATAATTTCCCGTTACGCGAAACTTCAACATGCAACAACGAAGAAAGAGCGTTTACACATGATACTCCTACGCCATGCAAACCACCCGAAACTTTGTAGCTGTCTTTGTCGAATTTACCTCCGGCATGCAATACGGTCATAACCACTTCAAGTGCCGATCTTCCTTCTTTTTCGTGCATATCCACAGGAATTCCGCGTCCGTTGTCAACTACAGTTATGGAGTTGTTTTCATTGATTGTAACATCAACTACGTCGCAGTGTCCGGCAAGGGCTTCATCGATAGAGTTATCAACAACTTCATATACTAAATGATGTAATCCTTTTACGCCTATATCGCCAATATACATGGCTGGACGTTTACGTACTGCCTCTAACCCTTCGAGTACCTGGATGCTGTTGGCATCATATTCAACTCCTACATTCGTTTTTTCTACTTCTTCAATCATTTTGATAAAATAATTATATATAAATATCAGATTATCCGACACTTATTAATTTGTTTGTGTGAAATGTTCCCGTTTTTTTTAACTTACAAATATACATAAATAAGTTGAGATTACAAACATATTTTTCCGTATGATTTTTTTAAATATTATTAAGAAACAGACTTTGAGAATGGTTTCGGCATAAAAAAACGGGAAACCATTTTTTTTGATTTCCCGTGCATAAACTAAACAGACACAATCTATATTTTACCTTTATCTTCTCGATGGTTTGTGGTCCGAACTTTTTTTATCTTCTTCTGTTTTAGCGTTTTTTCTTGGTGTGGTTTGGCTCTCAGCTTTCGGTGCTATTACTCTTTCTGTTGTTCTTGTGGGAGTTTGTACATTGGTGCTCCCTGAGTTTCCGGAGTTGTTAACTTCTTTTCGTTCCGTGTTTTGTTGTGTTGCTCGCGGTTCAACTCTGTTTGTTTTTTCTTGGGTTGTGGTTGTATTTCTGTTCTCATTATTACTGCGACTTGGAGAAGTAACCTGAGTATTAGACCTGTTTTGATAAGTATCAGTATTGGTTCTTGTCGTTGGTCGCGTTACCTGATTGTTCTCCGTTCTTGGATTTGTGTTGTTGTTGGTTCTTTCGTTGTTGATCCTTGTATTATTCTCAGTTCTCGGGTTACTGTTCACTCTCGATTTATTATCGGTTCGTGAATTGGTGCTGTTTCTTGAGTTGCCGATGCGGCTGTCCGAATTTGAAGAGTTATTGAAGCGTGAATTTTCCCTTGTTCCAACACTATTTCTGGACGGGTTGTTATTATTTTTATCTGCATCTGTATTGCCCCGTCTCAACGATTGTAGCTCTTGTTTGTTTCTTATTTCGTTATTGCGCCGGTTGAAATCTTTATCCGGATTGATTTTTCCATAGTCATTCCTTTTTACGGAGTTATGCAGATGGTTGTATTCGTTAAATCTGTAATTTTCGGAGTAACGATAACGATTGTTGTTATTGTAAATTCTGTTGGAAATATGGGTGATGTAGATGTTGATTTCGAGCGGACTGCGATATGAATAATATCTTGGGTAATATCCCCAGTAATAGGGTGAATGCCAACGGGTGTAATAAGGTGACCAGAACCACGAAACAATGGAAGGTGTGCGATAATAATAAGGTTCAATTATGTAATTGTTGCCATATAAATAAGAGTCGCCTACAACCTGAACGTACATCCTGTTGTACGAATTCCTGCCTACAACTATGGATGCAACATCCTGATAAACATCACGGTCCAGAACTGCTTGTATCACTACTAAGTGAACGCGGTTTTCCGAAACTTCTAT
Organism: Paludibacter sp.; assembly: GCA_030653695.1. GTDB lineage: Bacteria > Bacteroidota > Bacteroidia > Bacteroidales > Paludibacteraceae > Paludibacter. Next base: position 23,725 of record JAURYY010000012.1, read on the forward strand.
CACTCTTAAATAATCAATATATCCATCGCCGTTTAAGTCGAGGTTCGAAATGTTATTATCGTTGTCATTCAGTTTGTACTCAAAATCTTCGAGATTGTTTGATTTCCCGAAAATGTAAGCTACAGCTTTAAGATCGAGGTAATAACTTATGTCTTCGTTTACTGCTTCAACAGTAATTCTTTTTTGTGCCGAAATTTGTGTGTCTGTTAATAATATCAGCCCAATCATCATGCTAATTAATTTTGCTTTCATGACCGTAAATTTTAAATTGTTGTTCTGAAATTTTGTTTAAATGCTTGTGCTTATACCGGTATTCATCAATATCCAATTATTGTGCCAAAAAAATAATGCGTAAAGATATACATATATTTGAAAGGTTAAACAATTGAAAAATAAGTTGTTGTATTATTTGAAAATTAATTTACAAGGAGACAAAAACCCTTCGAGGAGGGCAACATAGAAATAGAATGGATTTTTTTATTAGTTTTGCAAAAAACCTTAAAAAAAATGAATTCACTCGACCTGATTATTCTCGTACCCATTGCAATAGGTTTTGTGATGGGAATTTTCAAAGGGCTGATAAAAGAGTTAATTTCGCTGGCAGCGATAGTATTGGGTATTTACGGGGCAAAACTTCTCTCGTCGTGGTTTGCCGGGGTATTAGAAAATCTGATCAATATTTCACCCAAAACGGCTCAACCCATAGCGTTTTTATTGTTATTTATCGCCATTGCGGTTGTGATGCTTATTCTTGCCCGCTTGCTTGATAAACTCTTAAGTGCGATTTCGTTAGGCGGATTAAATAAATTTTTGGGAGGTGTTTTTGGGGCTTTCAAATATGCTTTAATTGTAAGCGTTTTGCTGAATGTGTTTGATGTTCTGCATACTAAATTTGGCATTGTAAATAAAGAAACTGTCGAAAATTCAGTAACTTATAAACCCTTGTTAAAAGTAGCACCTCAGCTTTGGGATGAAGCAAAAAAAATTAAATCAAATGTTGACAATGACAATGAGAAGTAGTTTTTCCGAATTTTTAACGACCAAACACACAAAAAGTGCGTAACATTGCATCTGTTTCACACTTTTTCAATTCATCTGTCATTTCTTTTCCGCAATCAGCATAAACTGTTCATATTCACCAATCACTCCTGGCAGTCGTTCTCTTTTCAATACATGGTAAGTTTCGGCTGAAAGCACTTTAAATCCTGCGTTAGTGAATTTTCCCGACAATTCGTCTGTATCAAAACCCTGATGCGGAATTGGTTCGAAATGATGAAACGACCCGTCTTCGGTGCGGATATCGCCAATAACAATGGTTGCACCTGAATTGCTTATGTGGTACAAATGTTTCAATGTACTGTCAATATCGGGGATATGATGAAATGCCATACACGAAAACACAAAATCAATGTCCTGTTCGGTGTAATCTGTAATTTCTCCGTGAACAATTTCAACGTTCTTATTACTTGTCAATTTTTCTTTCAAAACGCTCAACATAGCTTCTGAGGTATCTTCGAAAACCACGGTTTTTACTTTCGGTACAATCTGTAATCCGACTAAACCTGTTCCTGCTCCTATTTCTAAAGCTTTCCAATGTTTTTTTGGAGTTATTTTTTTTAGCATGGCCGAAACAAAAATATCGGTCATTTCTATTTTCGATGGCTGATCCCAATCTGCCGCACGGTTTGCAAAGTTATCTGTCATAAATTTCTTTTTGGTTTAATAAAAACATAGTTGAAGCAAAATTGTTCTACTTCAGGAAATTTCATTGAAAAATTTGGTGAAAAATCTTACATTTGTAAATACTAAAAAATCAATGGCATGAAAAATAAAAATAATTTATTCACGGTGGTTTTAATATCAGTTATCAGTATGAATTCATGTGCTAAAATACCTGAAGGTGCTCAGGTGATTAAATCTTTTGATGCTCAACGATATCTGGGTAAATGGTACGAAATAGCGCGGTTCGACTTCCGGTTCGAACGTAATCTGAACCAAACCACTGCCATTTACACCATGAACGATGATGGCGCGATAAAAGTACGCAACGAAGGTTATAATTATGTAAAAAAGAAATGGAGCCAGTCCATTGGTAAAGCAAAATTTGCCGGCGATAAAACTGAAGCAGCACTTAAAGTGTCATTTTTCGGACCGTTTTACGCCCATTATAATGTAATTGCTCTTGATAGCGAATATAAATATGCGCTGATTGTAGGTAAAAATTTAAAATATCTCTGGATACTTTCGCGCGAAAAAACCATTCCCAATGAAGTGAAACAGGCTTATCTGGAACATGCCCGTGAATTGGGTTTCGATGTGGACAAACTTATTTGGGTAGAGCAGGAGTGATGTTTTTGTTTTTTCGGGTTATTTTTTGGAGGAGAATAATAGCGTTGAAATTTGAAATCTTATGAATTTTCAACCATGACAACTTCTTCTTCGGGTAATTGACACATTGTACAAAAGAGGTGCATGAACCAGCGTTCCGATGACTTCGGCGATAGCTATCGGCGTGAGACTTCGGCGTGAGACTTCGGCGTGAGCTCAGTCGAACGCTCAGTCGAACGCTTAGTCGAACGCTATCGGAAGACCTTATGAAGTGAAACTCTGAGATGCGAAACTTGTTTGATTCACAAAAGAGTAATTCGCAGTTTGATTTGATCATGGATCCTCGTTCACCCAAGTTTTTTAATTATATTGTTGTGTTTGAGTTTAGAAGTGAGTATCTTTGCACCCAAATAATCAAATTTATAAACTTCAAATAATCTAATACAAAATTTTATGACACTTACTTCGCTTATATATAAAGCATTATATTGGTATATCAGCACTGTTGACAAAAATAAAGAAATTACATTTATGAATTATGGTTATCATGACCCATCTGAATTGATTGAGCTTGATAGCCGTGATGAAAATAACAGATATTCCATTCAACTTTATCATCGTTTGGCAAAAATGGCCGATATCAAAGATAAAAACATTGTGGAAGTAGGATGTGGACGTGGTGGCGGACTTGCTTACATCACCAATCGATTTAAACCTGTAACTGCTTTGGGGATTGATTTGGACTCAAAAGCTGTAAAGTTTGGTAACGCTAACTATAACCTTAAGGGCTTGAGTTTTAAACAGGGAAATGCACAGCATTTAGATTTAGAAGACGGGAATACAGATGTGCTATTTAATGTTGAATCATCGCATCGTTACATGAATATGGAACAGTTTTTAAAAGAAGTTTACAGGTGTTTAAAACCTGGTGGTTATTTTTTATTGACTGATTTTCGTCCTCATGATAAAATGCATAAATTAAATAAACTATTCAAAAAATTTGATTTTATAAAATTTGACGAGCAAATAATAAACAAAGAAGTTTCGAATGCTTTAGAACTCGATTCTGTTCGCCGTATAGCTTTGGTCGAAAAATATGCCCCTATGTTTTTAACCAAACTTTTACATGATTTTGCAGGCTCCACCGGTTCGACCACCTTTAATTATATTGAAAACGGTAAGTTAGTTTATTTTGTGTATTGCTTTCAGAAGCCACTGTGATTTTTAGCTCGTTTTTTTTGACGGGTGGCAAATACAAACTGTTTTGTTTCCCGGCTTCAAGTCAAGTGTATTACGAGTTGCATCAATTGTTTAATATCATTTTTTTGGGGTAAAAACATAGAAGTTGTACTTAAAATATTTTCAATATTCTACCGATTTTTCCCCATGTCAAATGCAGTCACGGATATTATTGGGGAAGAGGTAATTTGAACTTTTGTCAGGTTGTCATTTACAGAGATTAGTTGAATTAGAATATTTACACTCCAACTAAACAAACTAACTCCTGCTTTTACCATTAGCCTACCTTGCAATTTGTCGGCAGATTCGATTTTCATTCCTTTAATTGTTGGAATTGCCTTGCACATTGCAGCATAAACTAGGTCTTTCGAAAGTGGAAATTCACTTTACGTTGTGAAACTTGACAAATAGCAACATCAGCATGAATCTTTTCATACTTCTCTTTAAGTTCTTTGTTGACTAATAAGGTTGAAATTTTCTTTGATTTAAATTCTGGAGCGTATGGCAATACAACAAAAACTTGTGCACTACTTAATTCTGTGCCTGCTTCATCAGTCATACTGCTTTTTGTTTTTCTCGATTTGAAAATTGAATCGTGAGAATATTTACCGTTACTTAAATCAAGAAAGGTTTTTGCGAATGAAGTTTTCATTATTCCATTTGGTGCGTAAATGGCATTGGTTGGTTTTACTGTGAAATCAAATTCGTAATTCAACTTCTTTACACCATAACAATTTTCTAAATCTATTTTTAATTTATTCATGTCCTGTTTGTTTCTTAATCCAAGTTTAGACGATAATTATTTTTTCAATCTCTCCACTTGCTTTTTTTTAATGCTTCTTTTATTTTGTCCTTTAGTGTATGGACTTGACTACGAAGCGTGGGCTAAAATGCGTTAAATAAGTCTCCTAAATAATGTCTCAAATTGTATTTTTTAGTTGTGTCCAAAGCTCGTTCAAGACAAATAAATTTTTTGTCAGTATGTGTTTTGAAATATCCAACTGTATCGGAATTAATTGCAATGTCTAAACAAATCAAGGTTTCTTTAATGCTGTCAGTCGCTAACAAAATTTCGTTTTTCTTAAACTGCTCTTGCTTGTCGGCTTTGTAGTTGAGTTGAAAACCGTATTGTACTACCCATTTGTAAGACCAATAAAACCAGAAGTTAAGCTAAGTTGTTACAACTAATTTAACTGTTTATTATTCTTGATTTTTTGAATTTGTAAACGTTTTTTATATGAAGTAAATGAATACGCAAACTTTTTTTGAAAAATACTACCCGTAGGGTGGAGATTTTTCAAAAAACCCGAAGGGCTTGAGCTTTCGTGTTCATTTACGAAATATTTCTTTGTTTACAAATTGAAAAAATCAAGCACAGGGTTTTAAATATCTACTCTGGGGAGTTTGTCTTTCAATGCCCTGATGAGACTTTTTCGTATTGTAATACTCTATAAACCATTTTATTCCTTTGTACAATTCTAGTCCGTTCTCGCACGGATTCATGTACAC
>JAURYY010000152.1 GCA_030653695.1 Paludibacter sp.
CCCGATTACAGTAAGACTGTATGCGCCAGTCATTCCATTAATACCATCCATAAAATTAAAAGCATTCAAAATACCTACACAAACAATTAATGCAATAATAATCAGAAACCAAGGCATTGAAAATAATTCGCACTGATAAAACATGGGTAATAATGTAAAAAATTGAATTGCCATGCGTAACTTAGGTGATAATTGTTTTATATCATCGGCAAAGCTGATGATGGAAATAAGTGTCAAACCAAAGAAAAACCATGGATATTGAAACTTACTGATTATGAAAAACAGAAGAACTCCGATGTAAAACACAATTCCCCCTCCGCGAAGCATTTTCAGCTTGTGCGAACTGCGTTCATTTGGTTTGTCAACAATATTGAAATGACCGGCAATGCGGAAATAAGCAAGTTGAAAGCCGAATAGTAAAAACAAAAGTAAAAAATATTTCATTCGACTATAATAGGTTTAATATATTAATAGGTTAATTATCATATAATTTGCTACTTAGCCTCCATAAATAAAAAGGTTTGCTTTATGAACTCCATTACTTAATAAACTCTTGAATTGCATATTCTCATTTCTTTAACCTTTAATTCATTGTGGTTTCAAGTTTAGTCTTATTGAACTTCATTGCTAAAACTCATTTTTAAAAACAGACTCAATAGCTATTGTAATTATTGCAAATATAATCATAATTATTTGTAAAGTAAAACAATTTTTCATTCAACATTACTTTCTTTTGTTTTTTTTAAAATCTTTCCCGATTGCAAAAAAAATTAATACATTATAAATCCTCTTTTGACAAACGCAAAAAATTTCTGATGCTCCTTGAAATTACAAACAAGGTCAGAATGCATGTCAAACTGATATTTCCTGTCATAAACTCTTTAACGTTTCAAATGCAGAAAGATTACTTTCTAACTTAAATTTTCATACGAAATCTAACAATATGACTTGCCTCAAACAATCAACAAAAAATACTTCATTTCTGAAAATATATTTGTACTTTTGACACTCTATTTATAAGTTTGCCATAAAAAAATAACATCAAAGCAATTGAAAAATAAAATTTTATCTTTGAACCAAAATTTAGTCAACTCATAACAACAACGTTGTGAAACTTGACAAACATTGAAGATCGAAGTATTTACAATCTAAAAAGTTATGAAAACAACAAAAATTATTTTTACAGTTACATTATTTTTAATTTCTATATCAGTAAATGCTCAGTTAAAGGTTTCTAATACAGGAAATATCGGTATTAAATTGTTAGGTACAAATAATCCATTATCTGCTTTATCAATTGGAGGGATTGGTTCGGGATCATATCAAGCTTATATTGGAAATTCAGGCTACAACACAACATTAAAAGTTGAAAAAACTTCTCCCTTTGGATCAGGTATGATATTTTACGGGATTGATGCTTCAGTTTATCCAAGTTATAATACACCTTCTTATAACTATGGAATAAAAGGACAAAGTTATAGTTCGAGCTTTATGCCTTATGCCCGAACTTACGGTGTGCTTGGGATAGCTGGTAATGGTTGCCCTGGCTATAACTACGGAGTACTTGGACAACTATCCGGAAACTCATCGGGTGCAGGTATAATAGGAATGGTTTCGAGTTCATCTTATCCTGAAATAGCTATTTCAGGCATGTATGCAGGATATTTTGTGGGTAGTGTAAAATCAACCTGTGCAATGGAAGCAACTGCCTTTACTTTAACATCGGACAAGCGATATAAAAAGAATATCGTAACAATTGATCAATCTAAATCCATAAATGGAATATTGGCTTTAAATCCCGTAGAATATAATTTGGAACAACGTTATTACAAAACTCCCAAAGATTCTGCTAAAACTGAAACTCCGTATTATGATGAAAAATCTCAATTATTTCAGAAAAAACACTTTGGAATAATTGCTCAGGAATTACAGCTAATTTACCCTGAATTAGTGTACGAAGATACTGATGGTTATTTATCTGTAGATTATACAGGATTAATACCTTTGTTAATACAATCAGTAAAGGAATTAAAATCAGAAATTGACAATTTGAAAATAAAAAATATCGATTCCGGACAAGCAAAAATTAAATCTTCTGAGGTACTGCCCGAAGAAACAAATGCACTCACATATCCTGTATTAGAACAAAACATTCCCAATCCTTTTAACGTATCGACTGCGATTTCATACTACCTTCCAAACACAATAACAACCGCCGCTATTTATATTTACGACATGAATGGCGTTCAATTAAAAAGTTTTTCTATTTCTCAATTGGGAAAAGGAAATATTACAATTCAAGGCTCAGAGTTTATTGCAGGGATGTACTTATATGCCTTGATTGTTGATGGCAAAGTGATTGACACGAAGAGAATGATATTAACGAAATAATTATCAGCTATGAAAACTAAATTAATTATCTTTTTGTGCTTGTTCCTTTCGGTTTTGAATGCGCAAACATTCAAATCTTATTTTGGAAAAGAATACAACAAGTGGTACATCCTTTATGATGGAAAAGTTTGTCCCAATACATTCAATTATTTGACTTGTGCCAACAGGACAACAATAATTGATGGCAAAACCTACCAATTATTATTTGAAATTTATGAATCTTTAAATGACACTATTGACTCAGTATCTGCAAATACCTTGTCATATCAATATCTGAGAGAAGACTCGGTTTCCGGAAGATTATATTATAGATATACAATAAATTCTGATTACGGCACTTCATATTCGCCAGAAATACTGGTCTCAGATATGAGTTTACATGTTGGGGATTCAATTCCACTTAACGTTACTGATACAAATTTATCATTATGGAATAATCTTAAATTATCAACATATGACAATAAATATTACGCAATAGTAGATAGTGTATATTTCAAGGATGGTTTAAAGCATGTAAGAACTTCTGCTTTATTTAATTCAGACTATACTAACATGTTTGAAAAACCAAAAACTGCACTGACTTTTATAGAGGGAGTTGGATCTAATGTATCTCCTATACTCGATTATAATCGTTTTGCTTATATGTCGGATATCTCGAAATTAATGTGTAATGTGCAGGATAATAATACTATACATTTCAATATTTCCCGATTATGCAGACTCTATCTCTACTGTGATGGTGTTGGTGTTCGTGAAACAAAAGATAACCATAAGTTTCTCTTAACGTTATCAGACGGAGATATAAAAGTTAAATTTACTTCATCTTTCTCCGGAAGTGTCAGATTGATACAATCTACAGGAGTGGTGATATATGAAACTCCATTTGTAAATGCAACCGAACAAATTATAAATGCTCAGAACTTACAGAGTGGAGTATATATATTGCAAATTATCAATAGCAACGGAATGATAACAAATAGAAAACTAATCTTATAATAAAAAACATAACGATGAAAAGATATTTATTAATGTTTTTATTTTCAATCTGTTCGACAATATTTCTGTTTGCGCAGACTGAATTTTGGGATGAATATTATGCAAATCCCAATAATAACGGGCTTCAAAGAATTACCTCTGCACAAGGAGTGACATCTACAATAAGAAGATCCACAGATGGAAGTGATTTTCCAACAAAAGGAACATATAGAGTATTGACAATTTTTATCAATATAATATACGATGGGACTTATTCAACGTATAATCCTAATATTACCAATAATTGGTGACCAATAAATAATATTGAAGGTATTAACTTCCTTGATTTGACTTCCTATTTTAATGATGTGTTCGATTTAAATGATTCGAAACCTCGTTCAGGTTATTTTACTAGATTTATGTCGGATTGTTCTTTTGACTCATTGGTATTAATTAGCGATTTTACGTCTGTTGAAATAAATGCTTCACGAATAAATTCTGCTTCAGGAGGTGGTTTTCAAAAAATTGCCAACGCATCCATAAAATATATAAATGATAAAGGTGGGTTGCGAACGAAAAATGATCATAACAGTATTTTAGATTATGACAAACTTTCGGGAGTTAACAAAACGCCCAATAATATGATTGATTACATAGTTTTTGCTGTAAGAAATCCCTCGAAAGGTCTACATGGATTTACATATGGTACTGGATACGGAGGTGTGGGAGAGCCTATGGGTAACGTATCAGAGAAATTATCATTTGCAAATGGAGAAAAATATTCAGTTGAAAATGGAATGATGATTGGTGTCGGTCACTATAACTTGAAGCATGAACCTGCAATTCTTGTTCATGAATTTGCACATGGATTACTTGGATCCAATGCATTTCATACTTCCGGCGGGAATCATTATGGTACTTACTTCATCAAAACCTTTATTGGACATCAAGGTGGTTATGGTTTGTTTGGGGGAGGTTTGCGGTCGACTAATGGGTATGAACGTTGGAGATTAGGTTGGCAAAGTCCTACGAATTTAGCATATAAAATTGCTGCAAATGGAGTAAATGCCGAAATTAATCAAAAATACACTGGCACTCAGACTTACTATTTAAGAGACTTTATAACTTATGGCGATGTTATCCGGATAAAGTTACCCTATAAAGACAATACAGTTTCTTCAGATCAATATATTTGGTTAGAGAATCATCAAATTGGTCAAAATCAAAAAACAGATGTTGATGTATTTCAATACAGTACATTTCCTGGCTTAACATGCATACCAAAAGGAAGTCCCGGCATATATTCTTATATCCAAGTTGGCAAAGATGTTATTGAAAACTCAGACCCTAATTTAGTTTATCCATCAAATGAAACAGATAACCTGCGTATGATAAACGCTGAAGGTAATTACAATATGTCTTATTGGGGAACATATAACGATTGTGCCGGCTGGGGTTACAGAAAGACATTTGAGTATCAAACAGCTAATGCGCTATCTGGATCAAATGACCAAACAGAAGTAATGAATCCTAAATTCAAGTGTTAAACGCAACTTTTAACAGATTGAGATTTTTTCGATTATATATTTTTTAGGAAAAGAGGAAGAAAGATTCCTTCCCCTTTTCACTAATGGAATAAATGTTCGACCTTTGCATCCTCAATC
>JAURYY010000138.1 GCA_030653695.1 Paludibacter sp.
AAAAAAAGCTTGCGTATTCATTTACTTCATATAAAAAACGTTTACAAATTCAAAAAATCAAAAATAATAAACAGTTAAATTAGTTGTAACAACTTAGCTTAACTTCTGGTTTTATTGGTCTTACAAATGGGTAGTACAATAGATTTATCGGAACAATTGATATTTTTCAAAGACACATATCATAAAAAAAAATCATCCACAAATAACGCAGATGATTTATTTATATGATTATCCGAATAATGTCCTAAAAATTAAATAGAAAGCGGATGGATCCGATTTGGCTGATATCCGCTGATTCTTTTTAACTGATTTAATTCTGATTATAATTTTTTACGAAAAAAATTATAATATTTATGGTCGTAAAGAACTTCGTTTCATTTATGAAATTACGGATTACAAATATCGTAGATTATCAGCAATTTGCAAAGCAAATAATATCCGAATTAAATCCGTTTATAAAAATACTCTATCCACTCTAATTCGCCAAATCGGCTCCATCCGCGTTCTATTATTGAAAATCAAATTAGATTAGGACTCTTTGCGGATAATCATTTTTATTTATATTTTAGAAGTCTTGACTCTTGGCTCTTCTCTCTTCTCTAATCAATGATCTCCATTCCCATATACGGAATCAGTGCTTTTGGAACGCGAATTCCTTCGGGAGTTTGGTTGTTTTCGAGCAATGCTGCTACAATGCGTGGTAATGCCAGCGCACTTCCATTCAGCGTATGACATAGTTGCGTTTTTTTGTCGCTCCCTTTGAAACGACATTTGAGTCGGTTGGCCTGATAACTCTCGAAGTTGGAAACCGAACTAACTTCTAACCATCGTTGCTGAGCAGCCGAATAAACTTCAAAATCGAAGGTCATGGCTGAAGTAAAACCCATATCACCACCGCAAAGACGCAAAATCCGCCATGGTAATTCAAGTTTTTCGACCAAAGTCTGCACGTAATTTACCATTTCGTTCAGCGATTCGTACGATTTGTCGGGATGTTGAATTTGCACAATTTCCACTTTATCGAACTGGTGTAAGCGATTCAAGCCGCGCACATCTTTTCCGTACGAACCCGCTTCGCGGCGGAAACAGGCTGAGTAAGCGGTATTTTTTATAGGTAATTCTTTCTCATCCAAAATCACATCTCGGTAAATATTAGTTACCGGCACTTCTGCTGTGGGAATCAAATACAAATCATCAATGGTGCAATGATACATTTGTCCTTCTTTATCGGGCAATTGACCGGTTCCGTAACCCGATGCAGCATTTACAACATAAGGCGGTTGAATTTCCAAATAACCTGCTTCACGGGCCGAGTCGAGGAAAAAATTAATCAAAGCGCGTTGTAAACGAGCACCTTTCCCTTTGTAAACGGGAAAACCGGCGCCTGAAATTTTTACGCCCAGCTCAAAATCAATCAAGTCGTATTTTTTTGCCAAATCCCAATGCGGAACAGCATCGGCAGGTAAAGTTGGCATTACTCCTCCCGACCGTTCAACCAAATTATCTTCAGCATGTTTTCCTTCGGGGACACTAGCATGGGGTAAGTTTGGAATTAACACCAATAGTTCATTCAGTTTCTGTTCAATTGCTGATAATTTTTCGTCAAAAACTTTCACAGACTCCTTTAGTTCAGCAGTTCTTTCTTTGGCAGTAGATGCTTCAGCGTGTTTGCCCTGTTTGAATAACAGTCCGATTTCCTTCGAAAGTTTATTCATTTCTGATGACGTATTGTCAAGTTGAGTCTGAGTAGATTTTCGTAAAACATCGCGTTCAACCACTTGAGCAATAATTGTAGCTCCATCGAAGTTTTTCTTTTTGAGGCGAACTATTACTTCTTCACTATTTTCGGTGATATATTTGAGTGTTAACATGATTATAATTACCCCTAAATCCCCTAAAGGGGACTAAAAGACATTCATTTTTTAGAATTATTTTATTTTTTCCTGAACCGGGCACCCCTTCAGGGGCTGGGGGTTAAAAAAAAATCTCCCGCAATTTTACACTACGGTAAAACACAGGAGATTTAAATTTTACAAAACTATTATTTTCTTCTCACTCCCTCTCCTTTGGAGAGGGTTGGGGAGAGGTGCTTAGTTTGCTTCGATTGGTTTAATTGAAACAAAAGATTTATTGTCTTTTTTCTTTCTGAATTCTACTGTTCCGTCAATTAATGCGAACAGCGTATGGTCTTTGCCAATACCTATATTCTGACCTACATGGTGAACTGTTCCGCGTTGACGAACCACGATGTTACCTGCTTTGGCAAACTGACCACCGTAAATTTTTACTCCAAGTCGCTTACTTTCCGATTCACGACCGTTTCTTGAGCTACCCGCCCCTTTCTTATGTGCCATTTTCTTTAATTTTTTTTATCGGTTTATAACTAAGCTACAATTTCTTTTATCATTATTTCGGTGAAATCCTGACGGTGTCCGTTGCGTTTACGATACGTTTTGCGACGTTTCTTTTTGAAAATAATAACCTTATCGCCACGAAGGTGTGATAACACTTCGCCCAATACCTTAGCACCTTCTACAACCGGAGCGCCAACTGTGATGGTGCCATCGTTATCGACAAGCAAAACTTTATCAAATTCAATATGAGCACCTCTTTCAGCCTCATTCATGCGATGAACAAACAGCTTTTTTCCGGCTTCCACCTTGAACTGTTGTCCTAAAATTTCTACAATTGCGTACATTTATTAATAACAATTTATTATTACATCGGGAAGGTGAGATGCTTCGCAGCAGTGCTTCTTAGTAACCTTATCCGAAAAGAGGGTGCAAATTTACAGCTTTTTTCGGAAATACAAAAATGTTTTTTTTAAATATGTTGAAATTTATTGATAAATTTTATTTGAACTTGAATTTTTTAAGTAGTGAATTTTATTCCTGATTTATTAGTTTACAATAAAGTAAGTTAATGTGTTGTTTTCTAAATAATTACTAAATTAGAACTTATTTTTTTTGTTCGGCAAGGTTTTTGACTATTTTTGTATCAATTGGTTTTTAATGACATACACACAAAACATATTTTCAAAAATAATCTCTCTATTAAAATTTAAACCTGCAATTTTAACAGGTTTATTATTAATTAGTTATGGATCTTTGTTTTCGCAAACAACGGGCTATGCTTCTTTTTACGGCAATAAATTTCACGGAAGAAAAACCTCCGATGGAAGCCGTTATCATCGCGACAGTTTGACCTGCGCGCACAGAACTTATCCTTTTGGCACATTTTTATTGGTACGCAATCCCAAAAATGACCGTGAAGTTATAGTAAAAGTAACCGACAGAGGACCTCATATCCGCAACCGCATCATCGATTTATCGTACCGTGCGGCTAAAGAATTAGATATTATCAGAGCGGGGATAGCAAAAGTATTAGTTATAAAAATCGACGTTCTTCCTGATAATATGCAATTGATTCCAATTCCAAAAGCTGTTTTAGCAGTTACACCAGTCAATTTTTTGACCTATGATTTGCAAAAATTCATTGAAAAATTGATGAAATCGAAATAATTAACAAAAAAAAAAGAAACAGTTTCACGCTTCCCTTCTTTTTTTTTGAGATGACATTTTTACTTTTTACCCAAAGCGGCTTCTACTTTCTCTTTCGACAATTCTTTAGCGCAGAAGAACCAGTCATAGCGTTTAACGCCTTCTTTCTGACCTTCCATGCGACTTCAAGTCGCGCCCAGAGTATGAAGGTATTTACAGCATCAGCGGGTTACCGGATTTAATTTGCTCACTGCTGTATGCCTTGACACACAACACGCTGGCGGAAAACATGGATTACAAGGGACAAGCGACATCCTTGTCGCTTGGGTTTTATCATCAA
>JAURYY010000159.1 GCA_030653695.1 Paludibacter sp.
GCTGGGCGATTAGTCTCTACCAGCTTTTATACGTACTTTATCACGAAGGTGATCGTGAATTAGTTCAATAGTTCCTTTATGCTTCCAAACAGTGAAATAGTAATAAACTGTTTGCCAAGGTGGAAAACAGATTGGAAGCATACGCCATTGGCAGCCAGTTTTAAGCAAATAGAAGATGCCATCAAATATATCTCGAATTTCATATTTTCGAGGACGTTTGTCGCTTAAAAGGTCATCTACTATGTTCCATTGACTATCGGTGAGGTTGGTTGTATACGTTTTCATATTTCTTTATGTATTTGATTTACATAAAGTTACGACATTATTTTCAACTAAACAACTGATAGGCAGTTTATTTTTACATTATTTTTTAAACAGTTTCTAAATCTAATTTAATCGTCAAAGTTAGTTTATCTTGCTTGTTTGTCTGTTCGTGTCCCGATAATTATCAGTGAGCAAAAAATGGTTTTTTTGTTTTTCAGGGTTAGGCTCGTGTGTAGGCAAAAAACAAACGTGCTCCCGAATTCTTTCGGGATGCGGGTCGGCTGTCTTTTTACAATGAGGCATAACATGCAAATAAAAGAGTAATAGCACCTTTGATTACTAACCCAATCTGCTATGTGATTAAATGCACTACTGTAATTAAATTCACAACTGTTTTTTCTGATAATGTTTGCTTCTTTGTCTACCCAACCTTTATCCACAAAACTTAACCAAACGACTGTGAATGCAAAAAGGTAAATAACAGTACAACCGGTTTTTAAAAATAATTAATTTACCTTTTTGAAAACCCAGAATCGTTGAAAAGTATAATTAAATACTACTGAAACAAAAATATCGATAAAAATCCTACTGATTTTGTAATCTAATCCAAAATAACTTGTAATAATATAGGTGCCTGACGATTTCAAGAATATACTGTTCAGTACCACAAGAATAAACTTAAATAACTGTATGAAACCATTATTTCTATAGGGATTGTTTTTACTCCTGAAAGTCCAACTTTTATTTAATCCGAAATTGACAACAGCTCCCACAACCCCACCGATGGCAATAGAAATGGTATAATGCACATGAAAAACTTCAGTTACGAATACCATGATGGCATAATCGCTTACCCCGCCTATTAATGCAGAAATCTGTGCTTTTGTAAAGACAAATAATTTATCAATTGCTGCTGTTTGTTTTTCCTTGAAGCTTTTCTTCTTTATCTCTGGCATTGGCTAACTTTAACAATTTTACAGTGTCCAAAATATTGGTAATCAACAATAAAACGCAAGCGATAATTACTGAATATATAATCGATTCGGGAACTAACACTTCAAGAATTAAAAAACCGGAAATGACAATGCGCACTTCGGTTGGTCCCATTAAGCCCGAATCAATTGAATAATTATTGGTTATTTTATATCGTAGCAGGGCTGTTAACATTTCCCAGCCATATAACACAACAAATAGAAATCCAAGTAACTCCCATATATCGCCGGTATAAATCACAAAACCCCAACCTAATAAAATAATCCCTAACCAGTCAACAGTTAAATCGAGACTGAAACCAAACCATTTTCGGGGTTTGTTACGATAATATGCAATTCGACCATCGAGCGAATCGCCAAACCAACTTACGGCAAAACCCAATACACCCAATAAAAGATAATAAATATGGAAATTTTTTGCTAAGATAAAAGCTATAAAAATAATAACATTCCCGAAATATCCAATGGCTGTAAGCATATTGGAGCTTATCCATTCAGGAATGCGCTGCACAAGATAAGTTATCAGCATTTGTTCGTACTTCCTTAGCAGGTTAGTTCTTTCCCGTTCGTGCATAATATTTTCTAAATACTTTTTCACTTTTGCCTTATTATCCGATTTCATATTTGTAATTATAAATTAATTTATTTGAATTCTTTTTGTAATATGATTTGTGCTATTTTACTTCGATCTATAATAAACGTCAAATATAACACACACATTTAATTTTGTATATGTTAGATAATCAGCATTTTAATGTCTTTTATTATATAATATTGATGTTGGCGGTGAATTGTTCTGCTGATAATTTAAGTTGTGGCTAAATCCTTATGGTTTAATTGTAAATAATAAAAGATTGTTACTTTTTTAAGGGTTTCTGAAAAGCCCGAAATCAAGTTGTAAAATTAGCTTATTTTTCTTAATTAATAGCAAAACAGTATTGTTGTTTTATGATTATTCAAGCCGGTATTTGAATTTTTTCAAACTTGCTACCACCAATAAAGCTCCCATTCCTAACAACACGCTTATTTCAGGAATGATTGCAGAGAATCCTAATCCTTTGATCATGATTTTTTTTACTCCGATGATGTACCATTTTGCCGGAATAATTTGCGAAATCCATTGAAAGAAAACGGGCATATTTTCAACCGGGAACATCATGCCCGAAAGCATTATTACGGGCAGCATCAACACCATACCCGAAATAAGCAAAGCCACCAATTGTGTATCGACGAGTGTTGAAATGAGCAATCCCAACGAAAGATTCACAAAAATATAAACCAATGAAAAAAGGATTAACCAGAATAAACTTCCCGCAATGGGAACTCCGAGTAAAAATACCGAAAGCAATAGAATTGTCGTCAGATTGACCAACGATAAAACAAAATAAGGTATTATTTTCGAGATAATAATATGAATTGGTTTCAGTGGCGATACAAGTAAAATTTCCATAGTTCCGAATTCTTTTTCGCGGGCAATGGAAATGGAAGTCATCATGGCGCAAATCAGCATGAGTATCATACCCATAACACCCGGCACAAAATTGTATGCTCCTTTCATTTGAGGGTTGTAAAGCAG
The DNA here is from genome assembly GCA_030653695.1 of Paludibacter sp. GTDB lineage: Bacteria > Bacteroidota > Bacteroidia > Bacteroidales > Paludibacteraceae > Paludibacter. The sequence continues at coordinate 2,833 of JAURYY010000159.1, forward strand.
TTTTACCTGGGGCGTAACCTGAAAAGGAATATTTTCGAATGTTGATTTTTCGCTTAAATAATCCCCGATAATGCTGGAAGCGTACGACACAATAATGCGTGCTGTGTTAGGATCGGAGCCGTCAACTATAAGTTCAATTTGTGCGTTTCCGGTATGTGTCAGATTTTCATAAAAATTATTGCTGAAAACAATCACCATATTAAGTCTGTCTCTTTTAAAAAGTGCTTCGATGTCGGATGGCTGATGTATAACTTTCACAACCGAAAAATACTCGCTGTGTACAAATTTATCAACAATTGCGTTTGTTATGGCATCGTTCGATGGATTTAAAATGGCTATTTTCGAATTTTTTACTTCGGTACTAATAGCATAACCAAACAATATCAGCATGAGCAATGGCAATAGCAATAAAATAGCCATGGTGGTTTTATCGCGGAAAATATGTAGAAATTCCTTTCGGACAAAAGACAAGAATTGTTTCATCTTAGTTGATATAATAAACGACAAATATAACCCACACTTTGAATTTTGTAAATATTTGATATGCTGCGTTTTTCCCGTCCCGATTCCCGTCCCGATAGCTATCGGGAATCGGGAATCGGGACGGGAATCGGGATTATTCTAATGTCTTTTATTACAACAGTTCGTTATAAAAAATGTATCTTGCTCGCAAAGACGCTAAGTCGCAATGAAAAACTGTTAAGTTTTTCGCTTTGCGTCTTGCTAAATAAATTTAAAGGTCAGATAATCAAGAAAGTAAAAAATTGCGTCTTTGCG
>JAURYY010000160.1 GCA_030653695.1 Paludibacter sp.
CTTTCAATATCGTTGGGCGAAAGAAAGTTAATTTCAGTCATCGGCACTCCATCCACAACATACAAAGGATCGTTGCTTGCCGAAATGGAAGAGTTTCCTCGAACGCGTACTACTAAACCTGCACCCGGTTCACCATTCGGACTAACTACAGTAACACCGGCTGCTTTCCCTTGAATGGCTGAAGCTGCCGATATTATCGGGCGCTCGGCTATGTCTTTTGTCGAAACTGTCGAAACTGAGGTTGTTAAATCTTTTCGTTTGACAGACCCATAACCAACCACCACTACCTCTTCAAGGCTTTTGGCATCTTCAATCAAAGTTATTTTTAAAATTTTTGCCGTACCAACTTTAATTTCCTGTGGGTTCATTCCGATATAACTTACTACCAAAATGTCAGAAGGTGCAACTTCAATCCGAAATTTTCCGTCCAAATCGGTAATTGTTCCCACAGCCGTTCCTTTAATCAGAATATTGGCTCCAATAATAGATTCGTTTCTTGCATCGACAACAATTCCTGTTATCAACGTTTTTTGCGCAAACAAATTGAGCGGTATTCCGATCAATAAAATCAGAATATACCGAATCAGGTGGTTGCAACCAAAAGCAAGTGCTGATTTGTTTTGTTTTTTTTCTGTGATTTTCATTGAGTTTAAAATTTGAAGTTATTTATGTTTGTATGAAATTTTTGATTTTAAATTCCCGATTGAAATTTCAAAATCACCGGTTTCGGTAATCCATTTTCCGTTCGTATTTACAAATGCTAAATCTTTAGAAGTTATATTGAATTTGACTGTTTTTGTTTCGTTTGGTTCTAATGAGATTTTTTCAAATCGTCGAAGTCGCTTAGCATCAGGCGTAATAGAAGCGAATAAATCGCTTGTGTAAAGCATAACTACTTCTTTCCCTTTGCGTTGTCCTGTATTTGTAATATTAACAGTTATATATATCGAATTGTTTGCATTCAATGCATGGGTCGATAATTTTAACCCGCTATAAGCAAAAGTTGTATAACTCAACCCAAAGCCAAATTCATACTGCGGATTATAATCCGATTCGTATATATAAGCGCCTTCGGCGCGTTTTTGTTCTTCGGAAGGTTTATGATAATAAGTCGTTACCGAATTGGGATACGATGGGTAAGTGTATGGTAATTTCCCCGAAGGATTTACATCGCCAACAAGTATATCAGCCAATGCATCGCCACCGTAGTTGCCTGGTAGGTAGGTATTTATTATAGCTTCCATCGCAGGTTCAATGGAACTGATACAACGCGGTCGACCCTGATTTAAAACAAGTATGATCGGTTTTCCGGTTTTTGCCATCTCGCGGGCTAAACGCAATTGGTTTTCGCTCATGGTCAGGTCGTTCAAATCACCGGGTTTTTCGGTATATGTGTTTTCGCCCAAACATAGCACCACTACATCAACTGTTTTGGCGGCTATTACTGCTTGCGAAAACAGATCTTCTTTGTCTTCAAAGTATTTGCCATTCTCCACATAACTAACGCCAGGTACATATTTCACGTTTTTCTTCCCAATTTCATTTTCGATCGCTTCGAGTATAGTATTGTGTTTTTGTGCAAAGCGATCGGTTTTTTCACCCTGCCACGAGTAGGTCCAACCGCCATTGAGCGAGCGCATATTATTTGCGTTTGGTCCGCTAACCAACACCTTGGTCGATTTTGAAAGCGGTAAAATATTCCGAATGTTTTTTAATAGTGTAATGGCTTCGGCAGCTGCTTCATAAGATGCTTTTGCCGATTTTTCCGAACCAAATTCAGGATAATCTTCAATGCGTGTAACGGGTCTTTCCCAAAGCCCGAGTTTCATTTTCATTTTCAAAATTCGACGAACAGCATCGTCAATTCTGCTTTGCTTTACCTCACCATCGTTTACCAATGCTACCAAATCATTACAAAAATTTTCGTACTCATAAGGAATCATCGACATATCAATGCCGGCATTGATAGCAATTTTTATGGCTTCTTTGTTGCTTGATGCTATTTTATCACGGGTGTGCAGATTAATAATATCCATCCAGTCACTTACAACTACACCTTCGAAACCAAGTTCTTCTTTCAGTAATTTTGTAAGTAAGTCGTAACTTGCATGTACCGATACACCATTTATAATACCTGAGTTTATCATAACCGATTCTGCTCCGGCTTCAATGGCTGCTTTGAATGGGGTTAAATGATATTCACGTAAAACATGGTCAGGGATATATGCCGGAGTTCGATCTTTTCCGGACACAGGAACCGAGTAACCCAAAAAATGTTTCAAGCACGAAGCTACTTTGTAAGAACTTCCAACGCTGTCAGATATTCCTTCGTAACCTTTTATCATTTCTACACCCATTATTGTTGTCAAATAAGGATCTTCGCCAAATCCTTCGAACTGACGCGAAAATCTCGGATCGGCACCTAAATCCAACACCGGCGAAAAATTCCAAGGAATGCCACTGGCACGGGTTTCATAAGCTGCTACTGATGCCATGTTATATGCATGAATAGGATTAAATGTAGCTGCTAACGCAATTTGCTGTGGAAACATAATGGCTCCATCGGTGTAAGTAGTCCCATGAATGGCATCAACGCCATAGATAATCGGGATTTTCATTCGTGTGTTGTTGATAGCTACATTTTGTATTAATTCAATAATTTCATTCCACTTCTCGGGTGTCAAGGCTATGTTATTGGTAGTATTCAAAATCGATCCCAGATGATATTCAACCAATGCTTTGTGCATGCGGGCTGTGTCGATTGCAAATGAATCTTTGCTTTCATGTCTGTTTATCCCGTTACCAATCACATCGAGTGTGATTTGTGCCATTTGACCAACTTTTTCTTCTAAAGTCATAAGCGAAAGTAGTGCTTCAACTTTTTTATCGATGGCAGTGGTAGGTTGATGAGTACAGGATGCTGATGTGAATATTAAAATACTGATCAGCATTCTGAAAATTAGCGGTTTATTCATAATTTTTAAAAATGGTTTTAGAAAATGATTTATAGTGTCAGAACAACAATAAGTTTATCGAAACAAAAGTAAAATATTTCTTTTTAGTTACCAAATAAAACAGTGTTTTATTTACACTAAGTATGAAAATAATTTTATAATGTATATGATTTTAAGTAAATGTGTGCAAAAGACACTACTAATCTGAAGTTAATAACATATTTTATTTACCTTTGCAATCTATTTTTTTTTAATTACTCTCAATATGGAAGATACTTTAAGAAGTCCGAACGCTATGCTTTCAACAGTCTCGGTCGATTGTGTGATTTTTGGGTATTTCGAAAATATGTTGTCGGTGTTGGTGCGGCGCGAAAGCGTACCTTTTAACAACCAAATAATTGAAGAGTGGAAGTTGCCTGGCAATCATGTGCTTCGGAATGAAGATATTAATGCAACGGCAGCACGAATATTAAAAGAGCAAACAGGACTTGAAGGAATATACGTGAAACAGTTTTGGGTATTTAGCGACCCGGACAGATTGAAAAAACGGCCTCAAGATTACGAATGGGTAAAACCCAGACTTAAAGATGATAGGGTGTTGACAGTCGGTTTTTATTCATTGATCAATATTGATTCGATTGATAATACCCAATTGATAGAAGTTGCTAAATGGGTGAATACGAATGAAGTTAAAGAATTGATGTTCGACCACAATGAAGTTTTCGAGGAAGCGCTTAAAAAGCTGAGATACGACTTGCTTCACGAGCCGTTAGTTTTTGAACTTTTGCCCGAAAAGTTTACATTAACGCAAATGCAAAAAATTTACGAAGCCATTTTTAACACCACTTACGATAAACGCAATTACCGTCGTAAAATTAATAAAATGCCTTATCTGATTCCGCTCAACGAAATTCAAACCGGGGTTTCGCATAAACCTGCCCGACTTTATTCTTTCGACCGCAACGTTTATGAAAAAACGCGTACCGAACGTTTTGATTTCAGGGTATAGATTTTGATGTTTCTCGTTTCGTGTCCCGATAGCTATCGGGATGTTCCTCGTTTCCCTAACTCGTAGCTCCCACCGCCCTTCTTCATTTCTTATATCCCCAATTTATCCTTCCCTTTTAGGGTATTTGTCAGTTTCTTCATAAATATATAAACAATAGGTATGAGCGACAAAGCATTCGCCCAAATCAAAGGCGGGTTCATAAGAATAATTCCGTAAACCAACCACAAAGTAATACAAACTACCACTATGCAGTACATTACCAGCGAAATGCTGTGGGTGTCTTTGGTTTGAAAAACCTTGATGGCTTGCGGAAACTGGTTTAATACCGAGAGAAGAGAGGCTGAATATCCGACTATTTCTACTGCTGTCATAATTTTATATTTTTTTTACAAAGATACTATTCTATCCATTTTAATCAAAAAAAAACGGCTGAACAAAAACTGTTCAACCGTTTTAGATATATCCATTAATAATTATTTAACCGATACTTTTTGAGTTTGTCCGTCAACCTTAATAATGTACAAACCTGATTTCAAGGTTTTCGATTTGAAAGTCCCATTCATGTTAACCGATTGTAAATTCCGACCGCTAATGTCATATACATCAGTTCTTGATGTTACTCCTTCAATTACGATGGAACTTTGATTTACATAAACCCGGTATTTGTCAGCATCTAACATGTTGATTGCGTTTGGAGCTTCGTTTCTCCAAGCCGATACTGTGATGGTAATATTGGCATCAGCAGGGAATTCGGCTACACGGTTCGGGCGTTCAACAGTAGGTTCACCATCCTTGGCTTCGGGATGTGTCCATGCTGTATTCCAGTTGTAAAGTCTATATTCCATAGCCATTACATTAGTGGCTGTAAACGAGAATGTTCCATCTAAGTTTTTCGTACCTTCCTGTAA
>JAURYY010000175.1 GCA_030653695.1 Paludibacter sp.
CATTACTTGTTAAAATATATTGACGCACGGCAACAAAAGCCCGCATAATTGAGATATTGACTTTTACAGCTATTTCATTTCTTAAAACAGACGATAACATGGCAACTCCCTGCTCTGTAAAAGCAAATGGCATAAATGCACTAAAATTATATTGGGGTGTGCCAATTTGGGATACCCCGATGGGTATCAGATTGTTAACTTCAATTTGTGTGAGTTGAAACATGAAATCATCGGGGAATCGATCCATATTTCGTCTCACTGCACGTTTTAGCAGTCTGGTTTCAGTAAAATATAATTGTGCCAAATCAACATCGAGCATTACTTTACAGCCCCGGATTTCATAAATTTTACTTTGAATAACTTGTAAATCCATCATTGAATTGTTTGATTATACTTTTATTCACTTCCCTTCTCTCCTTATCAAAAAACCATCCCCATTTATTAAAATATTTAATCATATTCACTGTATGTATCATCAACATCCTGAAATTCAGATACGAACTTTGTGCATGATGATGCACAATGCTGACATCAGGTAAAAAAACAGTTTGATATTTCCGGTGAATTCTGCGTGTCAGATCAATATCTTCGGGATACATAAAAAAACGTTCATCAAACAAACCAACTTCTTTTAACGCTTCGGTGCGTAAAAACATGAAACAACCCGAGAGATAAGGTACATCCATAAGTTTATTATAGCCTGAAACTCTCATTTCAAATCTTTCCATACGCTTTTCAGTCCAATCTTGTGGTAAAAATCGCCTGTAAATTAAGTCGAAAGGTGTTGGAAGTAGTTTGCAAAGATACTGAATTTTCCCGTCAGGATATAATACTTTGGGCATTAGTAGTCCGATATTTGTATTTATATCCATAAATTTAACAATTTCTTCCAATTCCGAACCATTTAATTCAATGTCGGGATTTACAACTAAATGATAAGAAATGCCTTGTTCGATGGTTTTACGGAGGGCTATATTATGCGCTGCACCGTAACCGAGATTTTTATTGTTGAAAATATAGTTGACAGGTAGAGAATTAAACTCGGGTGATGGGGTGGGGGAGTTGTCGATGAGATAAACCTCCTGAACAAGTGCAGATTGCCTGAGTGAAAGTACTAACGATTCAATTTCGGCAACGGAATGATTATATAAAACGATAGAGGTATTGAGCATAAAAAGATAAATTTCAGGATCATCCTAAAGTAAGTTTGTCATTTTTTGCTTATTATTCTTTTTATTGTTTCTATTAATAATACTGACCTGTATTTAAACATGTAGAAAGGAGTTTTTGTGCTTTTAGATCCTGCTCCTGAAGTGTTAGTATTATGTCTTCTATAGTAAATAAGCGGTTCATCAATGTAAACAACTTTAAATTTCAATTCACAAATTAAACCAATCCAGGTGTCGTGTTGTATGTATTTAGTGCTTGGAAATGGAAGCGAATAATCCTTGATATTTTTTGTAAAAGCGCAAGTGCAACCTGCATAAATGCTTTTATATAAATTCCGAAAATATCCCTTTTGATAACTTCTCCACGAACTTAATTTGCTTTTAGTCTCAAGATCCTCGTCAGTTATAAATGCATCGGAAATAACAAAATTATCATTTTTTAGATGTGGGAGCATCGTTTTTACTTTGTCGGGCAGCCACACATCGTCTTGATCAGAAAAAAAGATATAATCACCCGAGGCTTTTTTCAGTGCATTTTCAAAATTGTGTACATATCCGTGAATTCCGGTATTTTTATAGACTTTTATTCGTTTATCATCGAATGACCGAATCATCTCCAATGTATTATCTGTTGAACCATCGTCAGAGATAATTAATTCATCTTCATTGCCGAGTTGAAATAAAATTGAATTTATCTGCTCTTTAATATATTTTTCGCCATTGAAGGTGGCCATACATACAGATATCATCCTTAATTTTTTTCTAATAATTAATTTCAGTGTTTTTGCTCCAAAAAAAGTTTTTTCAAATCCTAAACTTCGACCTAAGTTATTAAACCGAAGTTTTATCTTGAATATTTTTTATTTTCAATCGAATAGATATAAGTAATAAGTTTTTTGGGAATAGATAAGTATAGTTTTGTCGCAATAATGGAAGGAATATCCACATAAAAATATTTCCAAGAGAAATTTTTATACCTGGCTTTATAATTATACGAAAAGTGTTCTACATTCCTTTTTTTTGCCAAATCACCTGATATTCTAAAACATAACAAATTAACAGGAAGATTTTCAATTACAAATCCTTTATTTCTCAGTCTAAACCAAAACTCAATATCTTCAGCTTTTGCGAATGATTCATCATAAAATTGATGATCCTCTATGATTGACCTTCTGAACATTACTGTAGGATGAGCTACCGGACTGCGAAAAATTGAATTTAGATTTAACAATAAACCCTTTTTTGGATATTTTCGTTGAGATATTATAGTTCCATTTTCATTCATTATGAGCATATTACCGCCTAAAATATCAATTTCTTTATGCTGATTTAAATACTCCAATTGTTTCTCAAATCTGTCTTTCAATGAAATATCATCGCCATCCATTCGGACTATATATTGCCCTTTTGCTTTCTTTAATCCTTCATTTAATGCTCGTGTAAATCCCATTCTGCTATTTCCACGAATAATAGAAATTTTATCATCATTTGCGTAAAAATTTATCACTTTAATGGTATCAGGATTGGTGCTGTCGTCAATAATTATAAATTCAAAATTTTTATATGTCTGATTTAATATGCTTTCAATTGATGCCTTTAAATATTCAACAGGCTCATTGAAAGTTGCCATGATTACTGATATATAAGGATTTTCCATTCTCTTAAATATTTATTTTAGACAAAATACTCATAATACAATGATCTAAGACCATGTGTAAGTCTTCTGCAATTTGCATATCATCAACAGGTATATGAACGTTGTGTTGACAAATTTGTTTTACTTTTCCGCCCGAGTATCCGGTCAATCCTATAGTAAAAGCGCCAACAGTATTGGCATGTTCTAATGCTTTTACAACATTATTTGAGTTTCCTGAGCCTGAAATCCCAATTACCAAATCTCCTTTTTGTAAAAAATTCTTCAAAGGACCAACAAATATCTCATCGTAACTGATATCATTAGCATAAGCCATCATGGTAGGGATATTATCGTTTAAGCAAATAAACTTAAACATTTTTTCTTTTCCAAAAGAAATGCCTTTATTAAAATCGCAACAATAATGAGAAGCAGTTGCAGCAGAACCTCCATTTCCCATTACAAAGACAGTTTTACCTTCATCTTTTGCTTTGACTAAAATATTCATCAGTTGATTCAAATCTTCTTTAGATATTAAATCTATCGTTTGTTTTAATTTCTCAAAATACGCACTAATTTCAACAATATAATTCATAAAATGATTTTTTTAAATATCTTCTTGCATATATATTATTTTCGATCCTCCAGTATCAAAACCAAATTTCATCTCATGTAAATTTTGCATTGATTTTTGAAGTAAATCTTGTTTCTCAACCGGACAATAGAATAAAATAAATCCTGCACCTCCGGCGCCAAGCAATTTTCCTCCTACAGCACCGGCTTTAATTCCTCTTTCATAAATTTCATCGATGTATCCATTGGATATTCCGTTCATCAAGCTTTTTTTCATCAACCAACCTTCGTGTAAATAACGGCCAAAATCATCAATATTATTATTTTCAAGCGCTGATTTTAAATGAAAAGCCTGCTGAACCATTTGTTTTTGAATATTAAATTCAACAGAGCTATTCATAATTTCTTGTTGCTCTTTTAATAATTCATTTGCAGAACGCTTTCCTCCCACATATATCATTAATAAGTTATCTTGCAATTGCTTTTTTACTTCGGGCTTCATAATAATTTTCTCAACATTTACTGATTCATCACCATAAAATGTGATAAAATTAAGTCCGCCGTAAGCTGCTGCATACTGATCCTGTTTTCCAATAGGACTACCTACTTTGTTCATTTCTACATCACAAGCTAATTCAGCTAATCTTTCTTTGCTTACAGCCCTGTTTAAGTATGCTTTTACAACATTCAATAAGCCCACTGTAAATGAACTGCTTGAACCTAACCCAGTTCCTGCTGGCACATCGGCAATGGAGTTTAAGTCAACACCTGTTAAATTATAATGTGATAGAACTTCTCTGAATATCGGATGTTTGATATCCTGAATAGCGTCAACTAATTCGGTATGTGAATATTTTAATTGAATTTTATTTTTGTCGAAATGAGGATGTATAGCAATGTACATATATTTGTCGATGGTTGTGCTCACTACAGCTCCAATTTCTCTTCGATAGAAAGAAGGCATATCTGAACCGCCACCGGCAAATGATATTCTAAAAGGTGTTCTCGATATAATCATGGTATTTAAATTAATGTTTTCAAAGCATCAAGCAAAGCATAAGGTTTGTTTTGCTCAATCATTACCGAAATTTTAACTCCGGCATTTTCTCCCGCCTGCACATCGCTATCACGGTCTCCTATCATTATTGAGTTTGAAATATCTATATTCCAATCTTTTCCAGCTTGTATCAACATCCCCGTAGCCGGTTTTCTGCAATCACATTTTATTTTATATTCTTTTCTTTCCTCAGGATACCCTCCATGAGGATGATGAGGACAAAAATAAATTGCATTTAAATAAGCATGCTTTTCACCCAATAAAGTTTCGAGCTTTGCATGCATGAAATATAATTCATCTAAAGTACATAAATTTCTTGCAATTACAGGTTGATTTGTTACAACAATTGCCAAATATCCTTTTTCATTAATATATTTTATAGCTTCTGCTGCTCCTTCAATTAACTCTAACTGTTCTGCTTTGTGTAATAAATTTATTTCTTTCGATATAATTCCATCTCTGTCTAAAAAAACAGCCGGTCGTTCAAATTTCCAATTCAGTTTGGAAACTTTTCCTGAAATAACATCTTCACATACTTTTTGGTACCTTTCGGGTGTTCCCATGTCTTTGATGTATTCCGGCGAATTGTATCCATAAAGTATCATTCCTGCATCCAAACAAGCGGGCAATACATCCTTTTCAATGTGTGATTTTACGCCCAATTCAATGTGATTCAATACCTTGGGAGAAAATATAAATAGAGCTGCATTTACTAAATTTCTACTAATGAAACCTACAGGATGAGGTTTAATAAAAATTTTTTTCACCCGTCCATTTTCATCCACATCCACAATGTCCGAATCGTAGGGATGATCGTTCGGATGAACTAACAACGTTGCGTCTGAATTGTTTTTTTTATGGTAATCCAACATTTTTTCCAAGTCGATATCCATCACTGTATCACCGTAAAACACAAAGAAATCTTCCTGCAAATTACTTTTAAGATAAGCCAAAGCTCCTGCTGTTCCAAGCGCTTTTTTTTCTTTATAATAAGTAATAGTTACACCCCATTTTGAACCATTATCGAAGTAGGTTTCAATTTGTTCACCTAAATGTCCTATGATGAAAATGAAATCTGTAAGTCCGTATCGTTTTGCCAGTTCAACCTGATATTCTATAACCGGTTTCCCGTTAATGGGGATCATCGCTTTCGGAATTTCAGTGGCAACCGATGCTATTCTCGTTCCCTTTCCACCTGCAATAATTACTACCTTCATTTTCCCAACGCTTTTTGAATGGCGATTCGTACTGAATCGTTGGAGTTGATTTTTGCTTCCCAACCCAACTGGTTGATTTTGCTCAAATCGTATTTAAATTCAGGTACATCACCCACCCAACCACGGTCACCTCCGGTATATTTTATTGTAGCTTTCAATCCCATTTCCTCAATTACCATAAGGGCAATTTCTTTCACTTTTGTACGAGTATATGATCCTAAGTTATAAACGTTTAATCGATCCTGGGCAGTATTACACACATAAAGTATCCCTTCAATCAAATCTTTAACATACAAGTAGGGTTTATTTTGTTCGCCATTTCCCAGCACGATAAGTTCATGCGGATTAGCTTTTAATTTATTAATAAAATCGAAAATCACACCGTGGGTAAAACGTTCACCAACAACATTCGGGAATCGTGTAATCCATGTTTGAATATTGTATGTGGCGCTAAATGCACTTATAAATGCTTCACTGGCTAATTTCCCTGCACCATAATTCGATACTGGTTGTAGGGGTCCGAAATCTTCAGTAAGATTTTCCAACGTTTCGCCATAAATAGCCGATGTTGAAGCAAAAAACAGTTTTTTCACATCAAATTCCTTCATACATAGCAAAATATTGAAAGTCGTATTAAAAGTCAGATTGTAATCTACTTCCGGATCTTTTCCTCCTTTTTGGATATCAGAATTTGCAGCCAAATGATAAACCATATCAAAAGAATGTTCTTTAAATATTCCCTGAAGTTTATCAAAATTCAAAATGTCTTCTTCGATAAATTGAAATGACTCTAATCCTATAAGATGACTAATATTTTCAATTCTTCCAAGTATCAGATTATCAACAACTACAATTTTGTGGTTCTCTATTAACAATGCATCGCAAAGATGAGAACCAATAAATCCTGCTCCTCCGGTAATTAATATTTTCATTTTACTGTTTAATTCTTAATTTATTGAATCTATTTTAAAAATTGTTTTATGAGTAAATAGTTTTAAACGATATTCATATTATGTCGCAATATTTTGATCTGAGAACTCTGTAAGAGTTATCTGTGCATAACCCCCAGATTTATCTGGGGGAAGTTGAATCAAAAGTAGTGAGAAACTCTGTAGGAGTTTCCTGTTTGTATTTAAAGAGTCTAATCATCAAAAAGAAACTTCTCATCAAACTCAATCCCATGTTCAACCAGTAAAAATCGTAATTCATCCTCAAAACTATTGATACGGTGGTGTTCCTTTTGATTTATTATATAATTAATAATCATTTCTTTGTCTTTGTTGCTATAAGATAATCCACAATAGCCTTCTGCCCATGACTCAAATTTTGGGAAATTACCTGATGTAGTCATCCATGAATTCGAAGCAGTTTTAATTTCTTTAATAAACTCGGCTAATCCAATTGTAGAATGTAAATCACAAAATATATGTATATGGTTTTCAGTACCATTTATTCTGTGTAAAATACTTTTCCTTTTTTTTATTATTCCCCAAATATATTTATACAGTTCTTCGTGATACTTTTCGGGAAGTGTATTTTTCCGTTTATAAGTACAAAACACGATATGGAAAAGCGATTGTCGATAACTATTCATCGTAATTAGTTTTTGATTTTTCAATATTGGGCAACCTCTATGAGGTTGTTTAATTGTTCTCCATTTTTAGCCCCCAGATGAATCTGGGGGTTATGCACAGTTTACTCCTTTGGAGTAAAAAACATAGCATATCTATCATTATAATCAATTCATTAACTTATTTATTGAAATTCTTTTAATTTTAAACACTGTTTTTACATGAATAACGATTAAACCTATAAAAAATATTTTTTTCAATTAAAAAAAAGACTTTAAGGTAATCATTGCGTATTTTTTGTTTTTAAATTTCACGAACTGCCTGAAACTTCGCACCAAAATTTTCATTTTATAGAATAAGTAAACAGGCATACCTATTTCAGCGCGTATAAATCTGTTTTCATTAGTCAGAAACTCCTTATACCTTTGTAAAGATATGTTTTCCTCAAAGTTTACAAACGAAGATTCATGTATAGTTGTAACATCTAAAACATATACCTTTTTTTGATGTTTATAAACCTGATTGTAGCACCAGTGATCGTGCATATCAAAAGGGAAATCTTTGCTGAAACCTCCAATTGACTCGATAAACTGAACTTTGAATAACGACAACGAATTCAAAGCATTGATTCTTTCATTGGTATAACCGCTTACATGTAGCTCCTTCTCAAATCTCATGAAAGATGTTACCCGCACCGGTGATATTACTTTATTTTCTGAAACTAATTTGGGTACAATAGCAACCAAATCAAGCGAATAATTACTTGAAAATAATTTTTGCAATTCTTCAAAGTAATTACCCGGAATTACAGTATCCTGATCTAACAGTAAAATCCAGTTTTTTCCGTTTTTAATAGCTCTGTCTAATGCAAAATTATATGCACCTTCCAGTTTTTTATTTTCTTCAGAATTTACAATTAAAAATCTTGAATCTTCAATCTTCTGATTAATATCATTGTTATATATAACAAGCTCATAATCAACAGAAAAATTTTCTAATTGCTCTGTTAAAGATAAAAAAGTAATACTTTTATCCAAAGAACACTGATATAATACTATGACAATTTCTATTGAGTTATGCATTAATATAATTCAAATATTTTTTTTTAACCACTTTAATTTGAATGAAAAGAAATTCTTTCTATTAAACCAAAGCATTCCTATAAATACGGTAAATTCTGTAATTAATAATGCAATTGAGGCTCCTGTTGAAAAATATATCGGTATAAAATAAAA
>JAURYY010000184.1 GCA_030653695.1 Paludibacter sp.
AATTCTTGGGTTTTATACCCGATATAGGATATTTTCACTGTACCTGTATAATCTGGAACTTTAAAGGAGAAATTTCCGTTAGCATCGGTTACAGTGCCTGTGTCAGTGCCTTTTAATTGGACGCTTACTCCCACGAGCAGGTCACCCCCAGTACTCGTAATTGTTCCTTTTACAAAGTTGTCAGAGGATTTGTTTTGTGCAACTATATTTGTTCCAGCTAGGAACAAAACGGTAAGCATAAAACTAAATCTGAAAAACGTTTTTGAAAAGTGTTTTGATTTTTTGAACATAGTATTTGAAATTGATTTATTAAACAGTTTTTTTGTGTGATTATGTGCAAAGTTATATGTAAAACAAGTATGATATTGTCTTTTTTATACATATATTCATCTCTAATGTACATAAATTGAATTTATTTGACAAAAATCAGGATAACTTTGACCTGAATACATATTCACCTGCTCCCACTTTAAATGTATTGTATCCATTTTCATTTCCATTAAATTCTACAACTTTACTTGGAATATATTTTTCGTTATAAATAAATTTCCCATTCATCTTTGTTAATTTATATTCCAATGGAATACAAACTATGGAATGTGTATTATAAGGGACTCTTAGATTAATTGTCATTCCTGATTTTGTTTTTTCTACTTTTACTGAAATTTTACCCGCAACTGTTTCGTTTGATGTTTCAGCATAAGTGAGACTTCCCAATTGAGGTTTAACCTTGAATGTTTTCCATCCTGGTTCAACAGGAGAAAGTCCACAAACATATTGTGATAGAATTGTAAGTCCGCCTCCACTCCAGGCATGGTTAACCGTTCCTCCGCCATAACCTAAGTTCCCTATTCCCCAACCTTCAAACAGAGTGGTAAAATCATGATTATTCACTACCTGATCAAACCTTTCTTTGTGTCTTGCCAATGCTTCTTTCTCATACCCCATCTGCATCATAGCTTCAAAAACATATTTCTCCATGTATGGGCTGGCATGTTTTTCTGCCTGAAAAACTTTAAGAATTGTAGAATACTTATCTTTGTCAGCAATTCCAGAAACCACTGCCAAAGCTTGTGTCCGATCATCGGTTTTGCCTTTGTAGTCAGGATCGCGATAACAGCATCCTGTCCAAAACTGCTTATTGAACGAACTTTTAAAGTTTTCCATAAAAAGAGCATAGTTTTTAGCATCTTCACTTTTACCCAATTCTAACGCCATATTGTAAACACCTTTTACCGCCAAATAATACCAGAGATTATTAATCAACAACATATCTCGGTTTTCACCCCAGTCGCCCCAAGCCCAATCACCCCCTCTGAATTTCATGGTTCCTTTTCCATCGGGCTCCCATAAATTTAAATAACGTTGAACTCCTGTGTACAGGTCGGCTATAGTTTTTTTATCAGCAGTGTTTAGATAATAATTCCACAAACCATAATAACCCACTGTAGCTAATGATTGACATGGCAACTCGTACATCCAATTTCCTGAAGGAACGGGACTATACAAAACGCCATCATTTCGTTGCCAATTAATGAATTCATACAACCATTTTTTGGTCAGTGCATGGCTGGAAATAGATAATGCGTAAAAGGACTCGCCTGATTCATTCACAGCATCGCCAGTCCATTGAGCCCTTTCTCTATCGGGACAATCCATATAGTTGTCTCGCATGGTGATATACAAAGTTCGAGCTGCTTTTTGCCACAATAGATTAAAAAATGGATCTGAACATTGAAAACTTCCTGCAAATTCAGTATCGTATCCCGATTCTCTATATTTCAAATCCAAAACTTTTGTGCCTTTAGGTAGTATATAATAGACTTTGTGCCCATTCATCCAACCTAAGTTTTCATATTCTTGAATTCCTTTACTTGTAATATATTCGCCTCTCACTAAATCCGATGAGCCATTGTAAAACAAGTAATTATCGGTACATATTGTAATTTTCTTGCCTTCAGCAGATTCTATTTTGAAATAGGGTGTTATTTGTGCATTGTATGGCAGTTTACATACAATGGTGTCAACTTCGCCTAAACCCAATTTAAACTCTTGACCAAGATAACTTTTTAAACCAAAATCTTTGAACAATGGAATGGGTCTTGTTACAAGTTTGTTCCAAGGTGAATCGCCTGCATTACCTAATTCAACAGCTTGCGGCATCCAATTATCATTATACTCTTCTGCCTGCCAAAATCCTATTGACTTGCGACTATCATAAAGTAAACTCGATTCTGATAACCTAAAATTGGGTAGAGGTTCTCCCGCTGTTTGATAGGATTTTAATACTGCACATTTCCAGCTTTTGTCGCTCAAAAGTTTAAAATTTGTTGTTTGACAATCAAAAATTATCCCAGCTCTTCCACTACTTTTATGCGAGAATCCATCTTTCCCAAAATACCATACCATTACTGCTATTGTATTTTTCCCAGTTTTTAAAAATGAGGCAATATCTACTTCATCATAATAACTGTCAGTTGGATTTGGTCCACGTTTCAGACCACCTTCAAATACCACTTGTTTACCGTTTATCCACAACCAATATTTGCTATCTACTGCAATTCGGACTATAGCTTTTTCAGGTTTAGTTATTATATTTATTGTTTTTCTATATGCAAGCCAAGTGTTTGTAGCACTTTGGCACTCCATGGTCGAAATCCATTTTGCTTGCCAATTACCAGAATTAGAATCAAGTGCATATAAATTTCCAATAGCTAAAAGTATAACTACAAAAATCCCAACAATTTTTGGTTTCATAAGTATTAAAGTATTCAACGTTTTCTATTATTTAGGAACTATATTTTATTGCTTGATTACTAAGTTTTTTACAGAATTGCAATCAGACTCTCTAAATAAAAATTGTTTCTGATAACTCTTTTCTACAACTGTTGAATCTAATAAGTGATACAGTGGTGTAAATTCTGATTTCTGCTTTCCAACAAAAAGTTTCATCGGATTTATCTGTTTTATTTTTGAGATATCACTTAAAATAACCGTAGAATCACCAGCAACACCCCATATAAGTGGCCCTTTAAACAATCGTTTGTCTAATTTATTACCATTTAAAGTATTCATTATTGGCTCTAAGCGTACTATTTGATCGAATGATAATTCTATTTTATCATTGTTTTTCCAGTTTTTGCTAAGCAAATAGAAACCATTCGATTTTGCAGCTTTAACTTCGTGGTTGTTGATTTTTATCTTGAAATTTTCTGTCCAATCCGATAAGGCATTTAATTTAACGACTACATTCTTAGCATTCTGAACATTACTAACATTGAATGTTATCTTATTGGAAAATGGATATTGCGTTGTTTGAGTCAAGTTTAAATGGCTATTGTTTTTAAAGTAAAACTTTGCATTATTTTCACAATAACGGGTTACAAACAAAGTATCGTTTGACACAAAGTAACTATTTTCGGCTACTCGGCTTAGTCCTTCGCCACCTCGCATGGTACAGCACCACCAAGCTTCATTTATAATCACTTTTAAAGAATTTACTTTGGCGCTGGGGCAATTATCGCAACCAAAACCTCCATTGGCACGTTGAGCATGTGAAATGGCGTTGTAATAAATCAAATCCATTTCAGCTAAATACATAGGATTCAATGTGTATTGCCATAGTTTTGAAGCCAAAATATAGGAATCGATAACACCACACGACTCAGTCCAAGCATCGTATATCGTAAACCAATTATAGTTTTCAAAATTCTCTGTCATACCATATTGTTTATAAATAACCCAACTTTTCTGAAGCATATCTAAATACTTCTTGTCTTTGCTAATTTCATAATACCGAGCTATACCTGTTAAACCAGTCAGATACGCATGTGTTTGCATCTTAAGCCCCACAGGATCGACTGGCATAAATTTATCCACCATTTCTTGAACTACGGCTTTTAAATCATCTCCTCCAATAGTTTGATAGGCTTGAATAGCTCCTGCCATTCCTATAAAAACACAACCTACATCAGTTGATAAAATCCAACCATCTCTTTTCTCTTGTATGCTGCCAATGACCGCTCCATTCATTTTTCTGCTATTATTTTCAACTGGATATTTGCTATATTTACCTTTGCCAGCGACAAAAAGATTTTGACTGATGGATTTGATAATGCTAAGTGCTTGAGGGTCTTTTTTCCAATTGTAGTATTCACATAGTCCACGCAACATCCATCCATTGCCCGAAAGCTGCTGTTCATCCATATATCCATCGGGTTGAATTTTTCCCATATATCCTTTGCTGTTGAGGTGCGAAGGAATTAAATCAATGATTTGTTGCAGGTATTTAGGTTCACGATGCGAAGCTTGTGCATTCATAACTAATCCAAGTATGGTTCTACCTTCAGTATCGCCTGGCCAATTGCCGGATTGCTCGTCGGTTAAGAATACCTTGTTAGGTTGATAGCGTTCTGATTCAATTCTATCAAAGTTTTTATGAATACGGGTTGCTAATTCACCTCCTGTTTGAAGATTGGATAAAGCTATGATAGAAATGGGTTTGATAGACTTTTTTGATTGTGCATTAATTTTGACAACAAAGATAACCATTATTAGTACAATCAGGAATTGATAATTGTATCCTATTAATGAATACTTTTCTTTTGAATAAAAGTGCAACATGCTTATTGATTTTTTATATTTATGCAGCAAAATTACACGTCAATGATTTGAAATATTGTCTTTATCGTACATTTGTTTATCTCATTTGTACATCGATTGCATTTTTTTGATATAAATATTTTAGGTATTGAAAAATATGACCTAATGAATCTCAAATTGTATAAATACCAATAATATCAAGTATTTATTATTTACAAAGATTGCAGTTATTTGCAATAATCTATTATTTTTGTATCGATTTAATTTAATTCTCAAATTACAATTCACTTTTATTATTTTTCTTTTAAACAATCTCTAATCTAGTTACATCATGCAAGTAAAAACAGGGCTATTTTATAAACTTATTGCATTCATTTTATACCTTTCAATAGTTCAAGCACAAGCTCAATCCAATTTATCATATAATGCATATCCTTTCAGGCACCTTACAATAAATAATGGGCTTTCGCATACGGATGCCAATGTGGTTGTAGAGGATAAGAAAAATTTTATATGGATAGGAACTTATTCGGGTTTAGACAGATATGATGGTTATCGTGTTAAATCGTTTTATAACGAAATAAATTTCAATAAGTCATACCTTAATCGAATTGCCGACATTTCTATTGACTCGAAAAACAAACTTTGGATAGCAACAAATTTAGGCATTCAGTTTTTTGACCCTGAATTAGAAAAATTTACAGCAGTTAAAATAAATAACGAAACACAAAAAGACAGTGAACATGAAATTCGGAAAATACTTTGCATAAGAGATACTTATATACTAACAACTGATAAAAATTTCAAAATCTCTCTTTATCTGATAAGGGCGAATAACAATTTATTCCGATTGCCTTTTAATATAAATGCATTATGTTTCTCTTTCAAGATGGACAACAAAGAAAGAGTTTGGATAAATTCCAATACAGGCATTTGGGTGTTAAATGCTAAAAACGAATTATCAAAAATTATTTTGCCTACCCTTAACCAAAAAATATATTGTTCTATTATTGATAAGCAACAACATTTGTTGATTGGAACTAATAATTCCATTATTTACTTCCCTGAAAAAATCGAAACAAATAATCAGCTTTTAAAATCATATTCCCAACCGGGAATTACCATCCCATTAGAAAGCGATATAGGTATGGTTACTGACATAATTCAATCTCAAAACGAATATTGGGTATCCACATTGAAAGGACTTTTCTTGATAAAAAACAACGGATTCAAATTCACTGTAACTAATATGAATTCTGAAGATAATGGTAATACTCTAAGCTCAAGTTATATCAATTGTTTATTAATAAACCGAAGTGAAAACCTTTTTGTGGCTACTTATGGCGGGGGTGTAAATATTCTTGATTTATGCAATAATCCTTTTTATTCAAATCTTAAATCGACCATAAACTCCAAATCTTCATCCGAAAAAATTGTAAGGGCATTAGCCGAAGATGGAAATAAAATTTGGATAGGATTTAACTCGATGGGTATAAGTTACATGGATAAAAATACCGGTAACATTAAGCTTTTCCCTAAAAAAATTCCAAATGAGCAAGGCAGTATAAATGTAAGAGCCCTGAAAATTGACCAACAAAATAATTTGTGGGTGGGACATACCAATGGGATTGCTATTATAAATGCAAGTAGAACTAATGTTTATGTAGGCAATTCCGACCAAAACCTTCCAAAGACTGAGATTTCTTCAATAGCCTTTGATTTGTATAATCAGGCATGGGTTGGTACTTGGTACGATGGCTTATGCCGAATTAGAAAAACCCCTAAAGGAGAATATCAAACAGAATATTTTAAAAAACTATTTCCTAAAAATACAGCATTTACTTCATCGCGAATTCTAAATGTTTATGCTGATAATAAATTTCCAGACGTATTTTTCTCTACCGAAGAACAGTTAGTGAGATTGGTATTAAATAAAAATGGAGACTTGGTAAAAACATATATTTATAAGGCTGATTCGACCAAAAAGAAATCACTCAGTTCCAATTTTGTATATTGCATGGAACGTCAAAATGAGACTTTAATATGGGTCGGCTGCATTGGTGGAGGTTTGAACAAGATGAAACTTCTACCCAATGGTGGTTATGAAGCTGAATCATTTTCCGAAAAAGACGGACTGAAAATGAAAGATATAGAAAGTATTCAGATTGATGATGTTGGTAATATCTGGTTAGCTGGAAATGAACTAGTAAAATATAACCCCACGCTGAAACACTTTAGCTCATACAACAATTACAACGATGCGTTATTTAGCGGTTTTAAATCTGCTTCATGCAAGGGGAAAACAGGTGAAATTTATTTTGGTGGTGTTAACGGATTTATTTATTTCAATCCCCATAAAATCAACAACAACAACAACAAAATTTTAGCTTCTCCAGAAATTTCAGATATTACAGTTAACAATCAAATTCTTAATGCAGATGAAAAGTCATCATTAAAAAAAAGCATTTCGTTTTTGGATAAATTATCGCTCCGATATTTCGAAAACAACCTGATATTTCACTTCACTTCACTCCATTTTGCAAATCCGCTGAATTGTAAATTCAGATACCGAATGGCGGGTTTTGATAAGGATTGGATAACTACCAGCGGCAATAAACCTTATGCAGGTTATGCCAACTTGCCCTACGGGAAATATCGCTTCGAATTACAAGCATCCAATAACGATGAGGTGTGGAGTACACAAACTAAAACCTTGGAAATATTAATCACTCCTCCCTGGTATTTATCCATTTGGGCAAAATGTTTTTATTTTTTATTATTCCTATTGGTTTTAATTGCAGTGTATTATTACCTATTCAGATGGATTACCCTGAAAAAACAATTGGAAATTACAGAAATTACGAAATCAAAAAATGAACAATTACATCAGCTACAACTTCAATTTTTCACTAATATCTCGCACGACTTCCGAACTCCACTAACATTGATTTCTGGAGCTGTGGAGCAAATGAGTGATGAAACTGTCGGTAGAAAGAAGAATAAACATTTAAGTGTGTTGCAACGAAATTCCAATAGAATGTTAAACATGGTTGACGAGCTAATGGATTTCAGAAAAGCAGAAACAAATGGATTTAACTTAGCTGTGAAAGAAAATGATATACAGATGTTCTTGAGGAATATAGCAGCCGATTTTTATGATTTGGCCGACACTAAAAACATTTATTTTGAAGTCAATATTAAAAATCATGCCAAAAATGTTTGGTTCGATGCCCATTTGGTGGAAAAGATTGTACTGAATCTGCTCAACAATGCCTTTAAATACACCAAAACTGAAGGTGCAATTGAAATTAATATATTGGATAATATTGACAATCATACTTCAGCATTTGCCAATCAATTCAGCCTAAATTCTGGATTCTCAGCACAATCATACTTTTACTTTCTTGTTCGGGATAATGGAGTAGGGATTTCAAAAGCATCAATCGAGAAAATATTCAATCGGTATTATCAAATTCAAGATTCTGAACATGATCCACATTTAGGTTCTGGTGTAGGATTGGCATTGGTTAAAAACTTGGTTTTATTGCACAAAGGGCATTTGACGGTTTATAGTGAATTCAAAAAAGGCACTGAATTCATCATTGCAATTCCAGCCAGCGAAGAAGACTATTTAGTAAACGAAAAGATTGTATCTGCCGATACAGAATTTGCAACCTCAAAACAGCAATTAAAACCTCAAACAGAGCAACAAAACAAGCTAAAAACAGATAGTACTGACCTTGAATCCTTAGGCGACAAAACCAAACCAAAGCTCTTAATAGTTGAAGATAATGACGAAATAAGAGAATTTCTGGTGGAGATACTGCATACTGATTATGCAATTACCGAAGCTATTGATGGCGTAGAAGCTCTTGCCAAAATTCAAAAATCGTTACCAGATATAATACTCAGCGACTTAATGATGCCAGGTATGAATGGTACTAAACTTTGTAATAACCTTAAATCTAGCCCTGAGGCTGCTTCAATCCCTTTTGTAATGTTGACCGCAAAAGATACGCTTGACTCAAAAATTGAAGGGCTAAATGCCGGTGCAGATGCCTATCTTGGCAAACCAATCAATCTAAGTTTGCTCAAAACTACGCTCGAGAATCTTCTAAACAGTCAGAAAAGGATGAAAAAACACATCTCTTCTAATTTCCTATCAACAACCATAAATGATACCCTGAAGTTGAAAGATAAAGAATTTTACGGCTTACTAATTAAAACAATTGAGTTGAACATCAACAATCAAGAACTCGATGTGAATTTACTATGCAACCTTTTAAGTTGCAGTCGTACAAAACTTTATCATCGAGTAACTGAAATTTCTGGCAAATCGCTTATGGACTTAGTCCGTAGCATCAGACTACATAAAGCCATTCAAATAATGGCTGAAGAAGACATCTCCATTCAAGAAATACTAACACGCATTGGCATTCAGTCCCAATCCTATTTTACTATTGCCTTTAAAAAAGAATTTGGCTTAAAACCATCGGAATATATTAGAGAGATTAAAAATAAAACCTAACAGCACTTTTTTCAACGGCTAATGCTTTTCTCAGAACCATCAACATAAAAAAATCGTATTATGCTTTTCATTTGTTACGATTTATTAATTTATTATTTGTAGCTTTTATAAAGTTGAGCCAAGGCTTTTCTAAGCCATAACTTGTTTTCTTGTAGATTGCTTCTATAATGCAATGGTACAAATATAACAATGGTTCGTTATAAAAAAGATATATATTAAGCGGCAATTTTGCCCCAATTCCTGAGTTCAGCTATGATATTTTTATTTTTGTTTGTGTTCGGGTTAATTCCGAACCTTTGAATAAATGTTTTTAGTAGTAAATCATTATTATACATTGTTTTATAATCAGACATAGAGAACTGCGAATTATCGTCATTTTTTGTGTTCAACCATTCAACTTTAGCTAAATTGACAGCGGTCAATGCAGCATTAAAGTGGAAATTTAGTTTGTTTTCGCTACGAGCCTGACAGTTGTTCAAGCCACAGTGTTGTTTTGCGTCACGGTAAAGAAATTCGATTTGAAAACGAGAACAATAGTATCTAAAGATTTTATCTGCGCCTAAATCCAAGTGTGTTGAGAAATAAATCTTTCGGTTAATTTCTTTTCCGTCTTTATAAAACACTGCAACAGCAATTTTAATATCTCTTTTAAATGCAACAGAGTAAACTATGGCTGAATAAACTTTTACCTTATCTTCAGAAATAACTATCGTAAAGTGGTTCATTTTAAGAGATTTGAGATTGAATTTTCCGTCATATTTTTTGTTTGCGCCTTTTTTGCCATTTTGTTTTCCGGTGTATTTATACTTCAAGTTAGAGTCACTGCGTAATCGGCTGATAAAGTGCAAACCCAATGAAAGCATTGTGTCAACGACTTCTTTCTTAGAGAAATAGGCATCGGCAACCATATATTTTGATAAAGCTTTAAAATACAAATAATGTTCCTTAACTATCTGACAATAATACACTAGCAAGGTTGTGCCTTCGATGGGAGGTGTTTGAATTGCATGTAAATGAAATGCCGTATTTCGCAAAACATCAATGGCAGCAAAACCGCAAATTTCTAAGCCCCATTTGGCTTTTTTTGCACAACCTGACCAATACATATTTAGACCAAAGGTCGTTTTTCCACTTTTGGAAATAAAACTCGGATCGAAAGCAACTATACATTCTTTAATCGATTGTTCCAGAATTAGCTTGAGATTAAAGTCTTGAAAGTTGAATTTATTCTCAAAATTAATCCGATAGAACTGTTCGCAGTTTTTGGAAAAACGTGAGAGTTGTAGAAAATTAATTCTACCATTTATACTTAAAAAGAGCAAAAGGACGTTTGCAATAAACTGTTTTCGCGACTCTTTTAATGTTGAAAACTTATTTGATTCTAATGTACTGTATATCAGTGTAATAGCATCCTGGTGTTTGTTGATTGACATATCTATATGATTAGGGAATAATCTATAAAGATACTGATTTTCAATGAATTACCCAAATGTTTTAACACTTATTTTTTAGTTATTTTTCTGATTATCAAATACTTATTTCATTTTATAACGAACCATTGAATATAATTTACCATTTAATAATTGATATCTTGAATACAAAAGCTCAAAGGCTATAAATAATAATGTATTTATTATTTATTAGCGACTTAGCGTTCAAAGATGGACATTATATTTGTTTTACTACTTAAATATTCAACCATTAAAAACACATTTTTAATTCAAAAAGAGTCAGATTATCAAATCTAATAATTGTGTTTACTTATAAGAAGTATTATTCTAATATGTTTCA